>DATAIE010000735.1:0-10423 GCA_036262875.1 Verrucomicrobiales bacterium | reverse complement strand
ATCCCGCCTTGTCGTAACCATCGCCCGGGCCGCCGCTGTAGATTATTTGAACTGAGAGATTCGCATCGATGGGCAGATTGACGAAGCCCTGGAAATCGTATCCGTCACCACCACCACCGGAGTAGACACTGAGCAGTGCGGACGATCCGGTCAGCCCTGTGTTGAAGAATCCCGCTTTGTCGTAACCGTCCCCTCCGGACACGCTCGCCGTGAACGGTTGTACTGGCCCCGTCGAACCCCCGAGGGGGATATACAGCTGTCCGCTGACCGAATAGCCGTCCCCGGCCTGGATCGAAGCCGTGTAGAGCACTTCCGGTGGCGCGATGCCATCCAGGCGCACATAGAGCCGGCCCGCGGAGTCATAGCCGTCACCGCCACTGCCGGTGGCGGTATAGGCCGGCGAATCCACCGAATGCCCGTCGAGCACGAGATAGTAGAACCCCGCAGAGGAAAAGCCGTCACCCGGGCCGCCGGCATACTGTGCCTGCGATGAGGACAGTCCGGCCAGCGACAGCGCTGCCAGCGCGAAAACGCGCCAGGGAAGGCGGATGGCTTTGGGCAATCGCATGGAGGAGGAATTGCGGGGGCCGCGGAAGGGGTGGCGGACTCAGAATTACGGACCGGTAACCGGGGCGGTGCGCACGCCGCGAAGGCCGGGGTTTGTCATCGTCCCCGCGGTGATCAGAGAGCGCTGAGAAACCGGAAGCGCCTGCTCGGCGAAGCTGCCGCCGCGCAATCCGAAGAAGGTCGCGGCTGAAGTCCATCCCGTGACGTTCGCCTGGCCGCTTGCCGAGTTGAGCGCGCCGTCCCCGTGTTCAGCAACGAAGAGGGCGGCTGTGCTGGCGGTGGCGGGGAAAGTCCATTTGGCGACGAGTTCCGAGACGTTGCCGGTGAGGTCCATCACCCCGTAGTAGCCGGCACCGCTTTGGATGCGCGGAGGGGTGGGAGGATTGTAGGTCGGTTTGGCGAACATGCCGACGCGTGCCGGGCCGATGATGGGACCGCCCGCCGGGAGCGTGAGCAGCGTGGCCCGCACCCAGGCATTGCCGCCGGCTTCATTGTAGTTTGCCGCAGGACCTTCGTTGGGCAATCCATCGTTGGAAAGTGCGCCCGTTCCCCCCGTGGCGGCCTGGTAGCTGAGAAGCGCTACGTCTGTCGTACCCCACGCAAATTCTCCCGCGACCGGTGCCACCGGGCCGCGGGCGGCCTTTTCGTATTCAAACTCTGTCATTGGACGCAGGCCGGCCCAGTCCAGATAGGCCAAGGTCGTGATTTCCGTACCAAAGAAAGCCCGGTCCGGAGTTTTTGCCTGAACGATGGGTCTCGTGGGTATCGGCGGCGCGGTGTTCGGTGGAATAGGGCCTGGAATGAGGGTGGGAGCGGGAAGGTCGGCACTGAAAAACACCTGGCGGCCGACAAGAGAATCCCGCGGAGGAACCGTTGCGGGAACGACGGGGGTAAGGAATTCCCAATAGGTGTAGGTGAGGGCGGGAAGCTTGGACGTCGTATTGAGGAAGGCGGCCCATTGACCCTGGCTGCCTTCGTATTTCATCATGTAGTAGGCGTCGAAGCCGTTCGGAAAGGTCGTGGGGACCGGCTTAAAGGGGCCTCCCGTCAAACCGGTGGCACCGAGGTTTCCGGCGGTCGTACCCACAGGTGTGGGGCCGGCATTGGCAATAGTGAACGGGGCTGCGGTCGTCCCGTTGGAAAGAGTTGCAACATCCACCGCTCCGGCACGTGCCACTCCGTCACCCACCTGGAAAGCACCCGAGGGAATATAGACCATTTCGATGGCATGTACATCCAGCGTGACGAGCGCCGCGTCGGATACGCCGTCCGTCCCGTAGTTCCACTTCAACCGGATGCCGCCATAGTTCACATTCCCGCTGCCCGTCCCCGACCGGTAAATGAAAGCTCCCAGGCCGCGCGTCCCGTTCACCCCCACGTCGAGGGTCGCCGAAGCGGGCACCGAATGCATCGCATCCGTGATGTCGAGGGTGGCGGTCTTCCAGTTCTGGTCGCCGGTATGATATTTCACGAAAACCCACGCTGCGTCAAAATTGGCCGGACCGGTGGCCAGCCTCCAGGAGTTCTCCCAGCTGAGGTTGAACTGGACCATGGCGGTGTCCGCAGTGGTGTCGATGCTTTGCAGCGTGACACTGGAAACCTGAATGTTGTTGGCCAGCGCGCTGGAGGCGGTAATAAGTTGAACCGCGCAAAATGCGGCTCCCAGTGTGCAATCACGTTTGTTCATAGAAATCCGGGGAAGTGGAGGTGTGGGGCTAACAATGGAATGGGAAAGTGGGCCGACTTTTATTTCGGCGATTCAATATGGTCAACAACTGAGTTCTCTAAAGGAAGCCAAAACCGGAGCGGCGAATGAAAAAATTCACCCGCCGCTCCGGCGCATCCGCCGGAAATACCCGGGCGGAAAACCACTGTTTGCGGTTTGACTACTGAGCGATGGAGGCGCGCACGTGGAAAAAGAGGCGACCGGTCAATTGGGCCGCGGGCTGGGTGCTGCGCCACTTGACGGTGGCAGTGCCGTCCGCGTTGTTCGTTTGGCTCATCAGGGTGAACAGGCTGGAAATCGGCTGCCATCCGGACAGGCCGGTGCTGACTTCCGCATCCAGCGAGAACCCGTCCGCGCTGCGGCTGCGGCGATATTCGAAGGTTATATAGGTGGCGGGCGTCACAGCCGGGGGCACCGTCAGGGACACCGTTCCGGAGGCCTGGACCGGCTCGGAGTATCCGCCGGCTCCCAGGGTTCCCGCGGCGTATTCGAGAAGGTCCGAGACGCCGTCGCCGTCTGTATCGGCCAGAGCGGCCGCGGCCGAGCCGGTGGGGCCGGACGCGCCGGGGGCGGTGCCGGGGGTACCTTTGACTTCGAAACTGGATCGCCAGCTTTGGGGGAGGCTGTGATTCGGGTTGGAGGCGGGGTTGTTCAAGACAAGGCTGTACCCATCGCCGTCAGCCTCCGGAGGCCACGGTGCGGCGTCGCTGTAGCTGAAGTCTTTGATGGTTCCGCCCGGTCCCGTGACGACGAGCTGTTCTCCGCTGTTGCTGAGATTCCCGCTGAACGCTCCTGCGATTTTCACCGGGGGACTGTTATAGCGCATGTTGAACGCTCCGGGATTCCCCACCACTACTGCCCGCTCGCCAGGTCCGAGGACCCGGAGCAGGGGAGCTCCCGTCGGCCAGGTGAAGGTGACTCCCGTCGTGAGAGCCACTCCGGAAAGATCGATGGCGGACGGCCCAATGTTCATGAATTCGAGGTATTCGAACATATTGGAGTCGTTATATCCGGCGGCGATTTCCGCGGCGCTCGGGTCTGCGGGGTGATACATGATTTCGGAAACGACGAGATTCGACGCGGTGGCGGGAACCGTGCTCACCACAAATGTGGCCTCGGTGACCGGGGTCCACTTCGCGGTGGCGTTATCGAACTGACGCGCACGGATGATCGCCGGAGAATTCAGCACCACCGGACCGGAGTAAAGCTGCGCCGAGGGCGAAGGCGAAAGCGCTCCCCCCTGGACGAGCAGATTGAGGGTCACCTTCAGCAAAAAGTCGGAACTGGCGATTCCGGAGTTCAATCCGTGAAGCGCCAGCACATTTTGCCCCGGCGTCAGCGTCGAGAGCGCAGCTGCTTCATTGATGGTCGTTTGGTCCTCCCAAATCAATGCCGCCGGATCATCGTGAACGGTGGGTGCTGCGGAATTGAACGCCGGGACACCGGCGGGAGGACGGTTTTCCGCAATCTTCACGCCGTTCAGATAGGCGATAAAGCCGTCGTCAAATTTGGCGCGGAGCAGGATTTTGTTCACCCCTGCGATCTGTGCCGCCGTCAGGTTGAACGGGATGCGCACATAACAGGTTTGATTGACGTTGAACATCGTTTGCGCTCCGGCGACGGGGAAGGTCGGAGTCGCAAAGAAAAATCCGATTTCCGGAGAGTAATCGACCGAAGGGGCGCGTGTGTTGTCGTAACCGATTCCCATCGTGCCCGGCAGCCAGGTGCCGGTATCCGAGAAACTGCGGATCGCCCATGCCGGGGCGGTGAGCGTGTCGTACGGCGCCGGAAGCCCCAGGCCTGTTTGGGTGTCCCATACGGCTGTCGAGGGCACCACAGTCAGGTGAGCCGCATTTTCCGGCACGGCGAGGTAGGAAGAGGTCACCGGCGAAGTGTAGACCTCATCGCCATTGGTGGTATAATAGATCGGCCCGGAGGGATAGGTGAGGGTGCCCGTCACTCCATAGTTGGCCGCGGCAGGAGCGGTGCCGGTATACGGTGTGATGGTGAGATTGTAGCCGGCGGCGACGTTTCCGCCCTCCTGGCTGAAAACAGGAGGACGAAGAATGGTGGTGCCGGAGAGATATCCGTCATCGATCCACTTCAGGCGGTTGGTCAGGTGGGATTTCAAATGCACCGTTTCAGACATGGGGACCACCGCGGTACCCTGGGTCAGCACCGTGGCGTCCGTTTCGGAAACCGCCGGATAAGCATAACCGTTCGCCGCAAAGTTGGCGTAGTCTGTCGCATCCGTGGAACTGGTGTATTTTGAGCGGTTGGCCCAGCCCGGAGCATTGGGCCAGTCCCACTGCCCAAGCCGCTGCCAGCGGGCGTGGTGACGGGCGGCGGGAACTTCAGCGCTCGGCGTGCTGTTGGGCCAGGCCCCGGCTCCATTCGTGATGTCGACCAAAGGCTGATTATCCGTCACTTCGTTGATGTAGCGATTGATCCGGTTGATGATGCTGGTGGTGGCAAACGTGCTCTTACGCAGTTGCCAGTAACGGTCCCAGTGGCGGAGGGTGTAGTTCGGGTCCTGTCTCAGACGATTGTAGAACTGGTAGTCCAGCGCTCCCACCAGCGCGTGATACCATCCGAAATATTTGAATCCTTCCAGGTAATGCGCGTTGCCCAGGGAAAGGTTATAGTCCCACAGCGGCGCAGACTTGATTTTTCCGCCGCGGTCCTTGGTGAAGTAGGTGGAAAGCCGGTAGCCGTCGATCTGCTTGTAGATCTCCACCCACCACTGATTGTCCATGAAGGTGACCTCATCGATATATTTCCGGTAGCCGAGAACGGGATCGGCGAACGAAGGCCCGTTCAGCGCTGCTTCGAAGGCGTTCACATGGTCGCGCAGCCAGGTCCATTGCGGGTCTCCCGAGGTCGTTTCCGGCTCGATGATTTGCAGCAACTGTCCGCCGTTGGTGGTGAAGTCGGGATCGACGGAGGCCTTGTCTTTCTTGAAGATGTATCCACCCGTGATGAGAGCGGGATCGGTATCGCAGGGATCCAGCTTGGCAATGTCCACACGGTCATTGCCGCGTTTGATCTTCTCAAGCAGCACATACACCCCCCGGTAGTCCCCGTAGGTCAGGTCATTGCTGGCGTCCGCCGAGACTCCGCCGAGAGGAGGTTGATTGAAGAACACCTCCACGAGGCGTGAGCGCATGGCGCTGCCAAAGCCGTTGGTATCCCGCATGGAATTATAAGCGATGAAATTCCGGAGGAGCGTCTTGTCCGTGGCGGGCCCGTAGAGCACCCAGTCGGACTCTGCCGGCATGCCGAGAATCGAGACATCCTTGTCGTTCCCCTCGTTGTCCACGGTTTCCCACGAATACTGGCGCTGCGGCATTCCGGAGGAGGATTCCCCGCGGACGTGCATTCCGCTGCGACCCTGGAAATTGATCGGTGCCGTGGTGGTGATGCGGGACCGGTTGCCGTTCGCCGGATCTTTATCCAGCACGATGGCATAGGTATAACGGAAGGGCCGCGCGCCGGGGGTGGCGGAATTTTCCGAATCGAGACTGCGGCCAAAGCTGTCGATCAGCACCAGAGGAAGGTTGGAATTGAACGGCTGGCCCGTTCCGCGGTAGTTTGTGAGACTGCCGTCGATTTTCAGGAACGTCCGGCTGGTAATCGGTCCAGGCAGCCGGCCGGCCACAAAAATCCGGGCACGGATATTGGTGCGGGCGGACACATTGATCGTCGCCGGGGTGACATGGTCATATAGAGTCGAAGACGAATCCGGAACCGAGT
The DNA here is from genome assembly GCA_036262875.1 of Verrucomicrobiales bacterium. GTDB lineage: Bacteria > Verrucomicrobiota > Verrucomicrobiia > Verrucomicrobiales > V1-33 > V1-33. The sequence continues at coordinate 4,377 of DATAIE010000735.1, read as the reverse complement.
TGTCCAGGGTGTAACGGATTTGCCCGCCGGCGATGACCGGCGCTCCCAGGGTAAGGGAAATCGGCGCATCGATGATCCCGCCGTCGCGCGGCCAGACGACTTCCTCCTTTACCGGCGGGCCTGCCTCCTGAAGCCCCGTATTCTTAAATCCCGGTGTCGGTGTTTCGAGGTAGCCGAGCGTCCATGCCTGATCCCTGTGCCCGTAGGAAACATCCTCCACCTGCGCCGGATAGGGTTCAAAGGCGTCAATTTTGGTGGCACCCTGGTAGAGGCCAAGGAAACCTCCCGTCTTCAACGGAACAAAGGTCGCGTGCAGCCGTGTATCGGGTGCCGTGGGAACGGGCGTGCCGTGGCCGAAGTAAACCAGCAGGTGCCCGAAAGAGGGAATGGACTGCGCGGCCGGGAAGGTCCACTTCGCCGGGGTTGCCGGGTCATCCGTCAGCGACCATCCGTTGAGACTGACCGCGGCGGCGGTGCCATTGTAAATTTCGACAAAACCGGGGGTTTGGCAGTGCTCATCCTCCGCCTTCGTGTTATCGAGCACCATTTCTGAAATGGCGAGGTTTGGCCGGGTGATGGGGGCGGCGGGCGTGGTGGTAAAATTGAGGTTGTCGAGGAAGACGTCCTCCGTGGCTCCTCCCGTGCGGGCGCTGAAGGCAAACCTGTCGCCGGCCAGCGGATGGAGGCCGGAAACGGTGAGGTTGTTGCAAACGGTGAACGACCCGAACGTCATGTCCAGTCCGCCGGCATCCCAGTTGATCACGACGTGTACGGTCGCATTGGTCAGTTGATAGTTTCCAAAAGAGGATTCCGGGATGGTGACGAGCTGATTTCCGTCGATGCGCACATCCAGGGTGCGTGTGGTTTCCGGCGGATTGTTGATGTAGGTGTCAAAGCTGATCACCATGCCGCCGGGAAGCTGGTAGCCTTCCTCTCCAGGCCCGGTCGTGTCGGTGAGCGGCAGGCCGCCGAAATTGAGGGAAAGCCCGTCCGCCGGAGTGCCTCCGCCTCCGTTGAGCGCCAGATCAAACTCCAGGTGAAATCCGTTGATTTCCATGCCCGGATCGAGATCCGGGAGCCGGAAGAGGGCGTTGGAACTGCCCAGTCCATTTTGAGTGAGGCGGAGCCGGCCTTGCTGGACGGAGGCCGGGCCGTTGTTGCTGCCGACAAACGAGCCGTCTCCCAGGTTGGTGGTTCCGTCGGCGATGCCGGTGAAGTCCTTAACGTAACTTCCGGCCGTGACCGGCGCGGCAAGAGCCAGCGGGGCAAGTGCGCATAGAATGCGCATCGATAGTTTATTCATTATCGGGGGGTGCCTGGGGTTGCGACAGGCATTACATGCTTTTACGACTTTTTCGCCGCCCGTTGGAAGTCAAAAGTGTGGGAGTTTGCTTAAAAATACCTAAAATGGGGATATGCGTGCGGGAAGGGATGTTTATGATTAACGGTGGTTGAGTTTTCTAAATGCCTGATTATACGTAGGCATCCCTGAGTCCGTCGCCGCGTTGTATTCGCTGACTCTCATGAGCAACGTCGTTAATTTCGTCTGCTGTGGCTGCGAGGCCACGCTCAGTATTCCGCTGGAAATGGCAGGAATCAGCGGACCATGCCCGATCTGCGGAATAGAAGTCACCTCGCCGCAACCGTGGACCAATCCCGGACCGGTGGTTTTGCAGAATGAAATCGTACCGCCGCTGGTCCTGGAGGAGAGTGCCGCCCGCCGCGAGAAGGTCGAAGAACGGGTGTGGCTGCAGCCCCAGCTAATGGTGGATGCCGAACCGGCCGTGGCTGCTCCCCGTGCCTCCCGGACAGGATGGTTCATTGCTGCCGGGGTGCTCATTTTCGCCGGAGGCGTGGCAGGCGCATGGAAACTCTGGGAGCCGGAAAAACCGGCGCCGGTCATCGATAAACCGGCCTCCCCGCTTTCGGAGACCCGGATATTGCCGTCCCGCCCGGCGGTTCTGGCCTCGGCGGAGGAGATTCCGCCGCCTTCGGAAGAGATGCCTCTGCCGCCGCCCGCCTCCACTGCAGTGGCCCGCAACCTGTCCGCGACACCCACTCCCGCCGCCTCTGTTCCGGTGAGTGACCCGTCTGATGATCCGGGGGTAAAGACTCCGGCCCGGGCCTCTGCTCAGGCGACGGAAATGAGCGCTGCCGAAAAGGAGATTCGCAAGGTAGTGCCGGTCAAAGACAACCTCGAGAAGCCCGGCACTGCGCTCATTCGCTTTTTTGCCGCCACTACCTGGCAGGAACGGCTCAAATATTCCCTCGCTCCGGAAAAGGTGAAGCCTCTCATGGAGGAGCATTATAAAACCTTCCGGGACGGACCGGTCATCCCTGAAGACATTCAACTGACACGCATCGAGGGCACTGAGGAGGACGGAGAGCGGAAATACTACGCCTTCGTGGTCTTCCTCCCCGAATGTGAAAATGGCATCCCGGTTTCTGTCGAGGACACGAAGAACGGATGTCTCGTGGAATGGTGTTCGTTCGTCGAAGCCAAGGACCAGACGCTGGCAAAGTTCTGCAAAACCTATCAGAAGGAGCCAAAGACCTTCCGGGTTCTCGTTCGCCGCAGCCATTACTTTGAAAACGATGTGCCGGACCAGGACCGGAAGGAATGTCTGGAGGTCGTGGCGCCCGACACCGCAGGTCCCTTCCACGTTTGGCTCGAAAAGGACAGTGCCGCCTGCACCCGGTATTTTTCCAAGGCGGAGCGGTCGCGATGGGATATTTCGACCATGATGGTGATTTCCTGCCAGTGGGAGAAGACGGCGAAGGGAGTCCAGTATGTGCGGTTGCGCGAAGTGGTCGCCGACAGTTGGCATCCGGATATGCTGCCGGCATCGACTACGGCAAAAAAATAACCGCTCCCCCTTCAATGACTCCGGAAATTACCGCCGCTGCGGAAGCCCTCCGTTTTGGCTCCCGTGACAGCAAAGCCGCCGTGGAAACCGGCAGCGCTTTTGCTCCCAAATTCGACAAAGACGGGCTCATCACCGCCGTTGCCACAGACGCTCTCACGGGAGAGGTGCTCATGGTTGCCTACATGAATGAGCCGTCGCTGCGGCTCACCCTCGCGCTGGGTGAGGCCGTCTATTACAGCCGCAGCCGGCAGGAGCTCTGGCACAAAGGAGCCACCAGCGGGCATGTGCAAAAGGTCATCGAAATCCTCACGGATTGCGACCAGGATGCCCTGGTGCTGCGTGTGAACCAGCTCGGCGCCGGCGCCTGCCACACGGGATACCGCAGTTGTTTTTACCGGCACGTGAAGCCGGGAGCCTCGGAACACGTGGAACTGGAGCCGGTGATCGCCAGCCCGGCCTATGATCCGCAGGCGGTGTACGGAAAGGGACCGCAGTAACCGGAGCCCGTCAAACGTCGCAGAGTTTCACGCCCGCATTGAGGGCGGCCAGTTTGTCAGGGTTCCGGGGAATGAACTCCTGTCCGACGAAGCCCTTGTAGCCGCTGGCCACGATGGCCTTCATGATACCTGGGTAGTGGATTTCCTGCTCGTCATCCAGTTCCTCGCGCCCGGGATTCCCGGCGGTATGGATGTGGCCGGTGTATTCAGCGCACTGTTTGTAACGGCGGATGACATCGCCATCCATGATCTGGACATGATAGATGTCGAAGAGCATCTTCATCCGCTCGGAACTGATGGCTTTGCAGATGTCGAGCGCGTAGTCGATGTGGTCGCACCAGTAATCCGGGTGGCCTTTCATGTTTTCGTTCACCCGGCTGTTGAGCATCTCGAGGCAGAGGGTGACCTTCTTCTCTTCGGCATAGGGCACGATCTTCTTCAATCCGTCGATCATGTTTTTCCGCGCGGTCTCGTGAGCCATACCGCGGGTGAATCCTGAAAACGTGATGATGCTTTTGACATCATGAGCGGCGCAGTCGTCGATGCCCTTGCGAAGGTTGTCGATGCACTCGGCGTGCTCCTCCGTGTGAGCGAAGCCCTTTGAAAATCCATGGCTGCTGGCGATGGCGCAGGTGAGTCCCAGTTTCTTGAGCATCGGCCAGTGCTCGGGGGGCACGAGTTCCACGGACTGCATCCCCATTTTGGCCGCGCCTTTGGCGAGGTCCTCCACACTCATGGGGTTAAAACACCAGTGGACCACGGACTGGCGGATGCGTCCGTTCTTCACAACGTAATATTCGGATTCAGCGGCGGGAGCATTCACGGGAAGTGCGGCAGCGGTGGCCGTGAGGCCCGCGGCGGAGGTGAGGAAGTGGCGGCGGTTGTACATAGGTTGCGGATGGCTGCAGGGTCTGTCAGGGATGATCCGCCGGCACGGGAGCGGTGGCGGGTTTCGGAGCGGAATTCTGGGCCTGCCACAGGACGCTGGTGAGTCCATAAGCGAGAGCCATAAC
>DATAIE010000734.1:0-4693 GCA_036262875.1 Verrucomicrobiales bacterium | reverse complement strand
CTGATGAGCCCCCCGATCTCCGTCGCTTTTGCCGCAGCGCTGCTGCTCCTGCCTGCCACAGGGGCACGCGCCGGTCGTGGAAAGATCACGGACGAGGACCGGAAGTGGTGGTCCTACCAGCCGGTTCCCGCTGTGGTGCCGGTGCCTCATCCGGCGTCAAAGGACGAGCGCCTGCAGCGATGGGGCCGCAATGAGATCGATGCCTTCATTCTCGACGCCCTCCTCGCAGCAAAGCTGGAACCCGCTCCGGAGGCCTCCCGCGAAGTGCTCGTGAGGAGGCTCTACCTGGACGTCTGGGGCCTCCCGCCTACGGCAGAGCAGGTGCGGGCCTTTGTGAATGACACCGCTCCGGATGCGTGGGAGCGCCTCGTGGATCAACTCCTCGCCAGTCCGCACTATGGCGAACGCTGGGCGCGTCACTGGCTGGACCTCGTGCGCTATGCGGACAGTGACGGCTATAAGGCGGACGACTACCGGCCTGAGGCCTGGCGCTACCGGGACTACGTCATCCGTGCCTTCAACACGGACAAACCGTTCGACCGGTTCGTGCTCGAGCAACTGGCGGGCGATGAACTTTTCCCTGACAATCCGGAGGCTCTCATCGCCACGGGATACCTGCGTTGCGGCATCTACGAGTACAACAACCGGGATGTTGCCGGCCAATGGACCGCCATTCTCAATGACATCACCAACACCACCGCGGATGTCTTCCTCGGCATGGGCCTGCAATGCGCCCGCTGCCACGATCACAAGTTCGACCCGCTGCTGCAGAAGGACTATTTCCGTTTCCAGGCGTTCTTCGCCCCGCTTCACTGGCCGGAGCAGGCCACCGCGGCGACCTCCGGAGAGCGCGCCGAATGGCAAAAAAAGCAATCCGCCTGGGAGGATGCCACTGCGGACGTTCGCCGGCAAATCGAGGCCATCGAGCAGCCGGTCCGTGAAAAAGCTCGCCGGGATGCCGAGGAAAAATTCCCGCCGGAGACACGCGCCATCCTGGCGAAACCCGCGGCGGAGCGCACGCCCGCCGACCAGCCGTATTTCGATCTGGCATGGCGTCAGGTGACCTATGAATGGAACCGCCTCGACACCCGGATCAAGGGAACGGAAAAGGAAAAACTCACGGCGCTGCGCAAACAACTGGCGCAGTTTGACGGGCTGAAGCCGGCTCCGCTCACACCCGCGCAGATCGCACGGGACTTCAGTGCCACAGCACCTCCCGTGCTCATCCCGAAACGCGAAAAAGAGGGCGCGGTGGAGGCCGGTTTCCCCACGATTCTCAGCCCCGCTCCCGCCGCCGTGCAGCCGCTGCCCGGCAGTTCCGGCCGGCGGTCGGCACTCGCCCAATGGATCGCCAGCCCGGCCAATCCGCTCACGGCTCGGGTGGTGGTCAACCGACTTTGGCAGCAGCACTTTGGCCGAGGTCTCACGGGCACCAGCAGTGACTTTGGCACCCTCGGCGAAAAGCCCTCGCACCCGGCGCTTCTCGACTGGCTGGCCCGGCGTTTGATGTCCGGCGGATGGCATTTCAAGGACCTGCACCGTTTGATCCTAACAAGCGCTGTCTGGCGGCAGGCCTCGTCCTCCACCGTAGGCGAACACGCGCGCCTGACTGATCCCGAAAACCGCCTGCTTTGGCGCTGGAACACCCGGCGCATGGACTCGGAGCAAATCCGGGACGCCATTTTCTCGGCGACCGGTGAACTGGACCTCACGGAAAGCGGTCCCGGCGTGGATGCGACCAAACCCCGCCGCGCCATCTATGTGAAAGTGCTTCGCAATGTCCGCGATCCCCTGGCGGATGCGTTCGATGCCCCGCAGAACTTCAACAGCACGCCCACCCGCGACACCACCACCACCGCCACGCAGTCGCTCCTGCTGGCGAACAGCCGCTTTCTCATGGACCGCGCGGAGGCCATGGCAAAAAGGCTCATCGCCAAACATGCCGATGATCGCGCTCTCGTGGAGGCGGCATGGCAGGCAGCCACGAACCACGCGCCGGCCACCGATGAAATGGACGAGGCCCTCGCGTTTTTGAAAGCGCAGCAGCAGTCCGCGGCTCCCGCCGGCGGGGAATTCATCGTCGACTCCATGCCCCAGCGGGACGGCAAGGCCGCCGTGCTCTCACCGGGCACCGCCCAGGAAAGACTCGTCGTTGCCAACGATCGCCTCACTTTGCCGGACGGTGATTTCTCTATCGAGTCCGTCGTGCTGCTGCACTCGGTGTTTGCGGATGCGCGCGTACGCACCATCGCTTCGCAATGGGACGGGAACCGTTCCCGCCCTGGCTGGCTGCTCGGAGTGACGGGACAAAAATCGCGCCGCAAGCCCCAGATGCCCGTACTGCAACTGATCGGCCCTGACAAAGACGGCCGCGTCATCGAGGAACCGGTATTCAGCGACATCACGCTGCAACTCGACCGCAGCTACTACATTGCCGCCGCGGTGCACGCGGCCCCGGACGGCAAAGGGACCGTGACGTTTTTCGTGAAGGACCTCGCCAACGACGACGAGCCGGTGCTGACGACTACCGTGCCTCACCCGGTAGTGGAAATGCAGAAGCCCGCGTTTCCGCTGGTCATCGGAGACAGTGAAGGCGGCAGCCACAGCCTGTGGGATGGCCTCGTCGATGAGGTTCGCATCCGCCGCGGCTGTCTCACGGAGCAGACGCTTTCTCTGCGCACTCCGGCAGTCACGCCGGACACGGTGGGCTGCTGGCAGTTTGAACCGTCCACCGGCTTTCGCAGGGATTCAGTCTCCGGAACGGAAACCATCCGCCCCTCCCGCGCCGCGGAATCCTCCGCCCGCGAAGCCGCCGTGACGGATCTCTGCCACTCACTCCTCAGCAGCAGCGGGTTGCTTTACGTGGAGTGATCCGGTCACGTTCCGCGCCGGTTGCCGAAGAGTTCAATGTGCAGCCGGTGGCAAAACCGGTGCCCGGTTTCCCGGCACACATCCACCAGCCACGCACCGCGGGCGCGCAGTTCCTCCATGGTGCGGCCCTCGGGCATCAGCAGGACGCGATCCGGGGGAATGGTCCGCTCCAGCGATTTCAGCAGGGCATGGATCTCCTCAAGGTCCGCCTCCGTGGAAACGACGAACTTCAGTTGATACTCCGCGCCGCTGTCCAGCCAGGCTCGCAGAACGTCCGGCTTCAGGCGGAGGCGTTCATGGCGTTCGATCCAGCCGGCTTCGATTTCGCCAGCCAGGGGAGTGGAATGGTAGAGTTTCGGGCTCAGGCTCGCGAGATCACAGGCGATACCTTCGGGAGCCACCGTGCCCGCGGTTTCGATGGTAATGTGCAGCCCCCTTTCACGCAGCGCCTCTGCCAGTTCCCGGATGCCCCGGGCCACCATCGGCTCCCCGCCGGTGAGCACGGTGTGCCGGGCGGCCGGCCAGGCCCCGATGCGTGTTAGGATTTCCGCGGGACTCAGGTCTTCGCCCTCCGGGCTCCAGGAGGCATACGGGGTATCACACCACCGGCAGCGGAGATTGCAGCCGCTGGTGCGGATGAAGACAGAGGGCACTCCTGTCAGCACCCCCTCTCCCTGCACGCTGTAGAAGATTTCAGAGATCAGCATTTCGATGGCAGCGGGCCGTTGTCTTCATAGACCGTCGAATCGTTCATCCCGGCAAGTTGGAAAGCCTCTCTCCGCTCCACACAGGTGCCGCAGGTGCCGCAGTGAACGTCCCCGCCTTTGTAGCAGCTCCATGTCTGCGAAAAATCCACGCCCAGCGCGTCCCCCCGGGAAGCGATCCCGGCTTTGGTCATGTGAATGAACGGTCGCAGCACCTGCACGCCCGCATACGTGCCCAGACGAATGGCATCGCTCATCGCCTGCATAAACGGCTCGCGGCAGTCCGGATAAATCGCGTGGTCTCCACTGTGGGCGGCGATTACGAGTCCCTCCGCGCCGCGGCTTTCCGCAAAACCCGCCGCGATGCTCAGCATGATCCCGTTTCGAAACGGCACCACCGTCCGCTTCATACTCTCCTCTTCATAGTGGCCGTCCGGGATATCCCCGCCGCTTTGCAGCAGGTCCGAAGCAAAGTGCTCGCCCATGAATCCGAGCGGGATCACGGTATGCTTCACACCGAGTTTTCCAGCATGGAGCCGCGCGAACGGAATCTCCCGGTGATTGTGCTTCGAACCGTAGTCGAACGAGAGCGTGTCCGTGACCTCATGCTCCGCCGCCGCATGATACAGCGCGGTAACGGAATCCATACCGCCGGACAATAAGACCACCGCCTTCATGACAAATCGAAATGTTGTTTTGTCAGGCGCTGCACCCAGAAGGACAGCGCCACGAGTGTAAGCATAGTCGAAATCAGCCATCCGGTGCAAAGAAAGAAAATGGCCCCCGTTAGGATGAGCCCTATCCCCGTCTGCCAAACCACGCGCGTGAACGCCCGTTTGATGGTGAACCAGTACCAGAGCGCCCAACTGCCGATTCCATTGAAGATTCCCACGCAGCCCACCAGCAAAACCGCATTCCAGCCGGGGTCATCCGGAGACATCGGCTTGTCCGCGTACTTTTTCGCATTCTCCGCGAGCGCCGGCAGGGGTTTGTAACGTTCGATGTAGCCCCGCAGCCAAAGTCCTCCGATGAGGAGCATGAAGAGCGCTCCCACCGCCCACGCCCAGCAAAATGCAGGCATCGGATGCTTCGGCTTGGAAGGGAGAGGCGCTTCTTCG
>DATAIE010000733.1:0-2169 GCA_036262875.1 Verrucomicrobiales bacterium | reverse complement strand
TGAGCGGATGGGGGTTCGGGAGGTTTGTTGGAAGGGAAGGGGGAAAAGCACCAAGCTCCAAGAACCAAGCACCAAAGAAGCTCCAAACATCAAACAGCGGGCGGCGAGTGGTAACGGCGGGAACATCGCGAAAAGGAAAGTCTGGAGCTTGGAGCTTGATGTTTCTTTGGTGCTTGGAGCTTGGATCTTGGTGCTTTCCCCTCTCCCCGCTAACCAATCTCCGCATCCCACCCCGCCCTCGCCTGCAAGTATCCACTTCCCTCCTGCGCCTTCCGCACATTCGGCCTGCTGTCCGTCGCATCGCTGACCATGGCGGTCAGTCCGGCGTCCTGTTTGCGCTGGGCGAGGCGGGCGCTCATGCCGCCGTCGAGGGAGAGGCGGGGGGCGATGAGCTCGGCGAGCTGGAAGCTGAAGGCGAGCACGAAGTCCGGGTCCCATTCCTCGCAGGCGGTGACATTGCGCACGTATTCCACTTTGGCCTCCGCGTCGTTGGTCACGAGCACATTGCCGCGGATGGAGAACTCCGTATCGCGCGTGCCGGCGGGGACGCCATTGCACGAGACGAGACGGCGGAAGTCCGCAGGCAGCGCGAACTGGCGGGCCCACCCCACCAGCGGTGCTGACGCGATTTCCGTCAGCACCGCCTCAGCGGTGGCAAAATTCCAGTGATGCGCGCGGAGCACGGCATCGCGGGCGAAATCCCAGCAGTCCCGCACGGCCTCGGCGCCGGGGTGATCCTGACCAAAGCTGGTGATCCGGCTCTGGCCAAAATGCCCCAGCGCGAGGTTGGCGATTTCCGTTTGGCTGGCCATTACTGGAGGTGCGGACCGGTCCGCCGTGCAAAGCCCAGCTCGATGTGGAGATGCCGCGTATTGCCCGTGCCGGGCGCGGCGGCGGCGGGCACGGTGCCCAGCGTGGTGATGCGGAGCCGGAGGAACTCATCGCGTCCCATCTCGGTCTGCTCGCCCGGCGGTGTATCCGCAGCGGCTACACCCTGCCACACCGCAGTGCCCGCGCTGTTCAGCGCCACGGCGGTGGTGATGTCCGTGGCCACGCCGGTGGTGGCGTTTACGCGCTGCCACTTCACCGTGCTGGTGAGCGTGCCGGTGCCCGCATAGCGCATGCGGAAGAGCTCCGGCACAGGCCGCAGGGACCGCAGGTTCACCGCCGGCAGGTCCACGTAGGAGCCCGCATTGTTCAGCACGAAGGCGGCTGTGGTAATGGCCACTGCGGGTGCGGGGCTCACCGTCCACGCCGTGCCGGAGCCCGCCGTGAGGGTGAAGAGCGCCGCGCTGGCGCCGGTGCCGATGACGATGGTATCGCCAATGGTGGCGCCGCTGCCCGCCAGCGTGCTGGAGAACGTGGCGGCCCCGGCGGTGGTCACGGAGACCGTGCCCGTATTCGCATAGGCCACGGCTTCCGTGGTGGCGCCCGTGGTCAGCTTGTCCCGCAGGTAGACGATCTGCTCCACGGCGGCGGAGCCGTCGAGCACGGTGGTAATGCTGCCGGCGCGGGCCGCAGCCTGGGTGATGTATCGGTTGGAGGTCATGTAAGATGATTCCTTTCTTTGTTAGAGACGGGTTCAGTTGAAGTCCGCGATCGCCTTCGACGGATCGCACCAGATGAGCTGCACCAGTTCATCGTAGCGGCGCAGACAGCCCGTGCGGGCGTAGGCGGCCATTTGCAGGCTGTGCCGTTTGTCCGGCAGTTCGTCGATCTTGATCTCGTAGTTCGTCGGCGGCAGGCGGAAGGCGCGCTTCGTAAAGACCAGCGCCTGCACCAGCCCGGCCTGCGTCACGAGCCGGTTGGTCACGATGACCTTGCAGCCCATGATGCCCTTCGACGGGTCCATGCGCCACTCCGCGATCATCTGCGCGAAGATGTCGTTAGGCGAATTCATGGCATAGAACAGCCACGCCTGTTTCATCCTCGGCGAGATAGCGATGCACGTCATTTCGCGATCCAGGTCCACCTCGTTCACAGCCATGCGCTGGAGCGCCTCCTCGATTTTCCAAACCGTGAGGTTCGTATTCGAGGAGCCGTCCGCCACCTTGTCCCAGGTGACGGGGATGGTCATGCTGGAGGGCAGGGCCTGCGGGGTGATATACGGACGCTCGCCGCCCAGCGACTGCGCCGCCGCCGCGGAGACGAAGACATCGTCCATGCGCC
>DATAIE010000732.1:0-4008 GCA_036262875.1 Verrucomicrobiales bacterium | reverse complement strand
GGAGTTGTCAGGCGGTTCGGTTTTTCCGGCGAAGCTCCTGAAAGCTCTCGACCGCGCCGGAAACGATCCCGAAGCCGTGCGCCGCGTGGGAGTGCATTATGCGGCCTCGCAGTGTTCTGACCTGCTGCACAACGGCGTTTCCGGCATCCATTTTTACACTCTGAATCAATCCAGTGCCACCCGTGAAATCTACGCCTCTCTTGGTCTGAAACCGAATCTCTGATATGCCCAGCCCATTGCCTCTCATTGGTGCCATCGAAGCCGGCGGCACGAAATTTGTCCTCGCCACCGGCACCGGCCCCGATGACCTCCGCGATGTGGAGCGCATACCGACCACGACACCCGCAGAGACCCTTCAGCGCTGCGTGGAATATTTCAGCGCAGCTCAAAAGGCACGCGGTCCTCTCGCCGCATTGGGCATTGGAACATTCGGTCCCGCCGGTGTCGATCCATCCGCGCCGGACTGGGGATTCATTACCACCACGCCAAAACCCGGCTGGCAGCAGACGGATGTGGCGGGAGTGCTCCGCCGCGCACTCAACGTTCCGGTGGCCTTCGACACGGACGTGAATGCCGCCGTCTACGGCGAATGGCTCTGGGGCGCGGGCCAGGGCTGCAATGTTGTGCTTTATCTCACCATCGGAACAGGGATTGGCGGAGGCGTCCTCATCAATGGACGCCCGCTTCACGGACTGCTGCATCCGGAGATGGGACACATCCGCATCCCGCGTCCTCCCGCTCTGGCGGACTTTGCCGGGTCCTGTTCATGGCACGGCGACTGCCTTGAGGGCCTCGCCTCCGGACCGGCCATGGCCAAGCGCTGGGAAGTGGCGGCGAATACCCTTCCACCGGACCATCCGGCATGGGAGGCAGAGGCGGCGTGCCTCGCCTCCGCCTGCGCGAGTTTTGCCTGTACTCTCAGCCCTCAGCGCATCATCCTGGGTGGCGGCGTAATGGATTCTCCCGGACTGTTAGGACAGGTGCAGGAAAAAACCCGCGCGCTGCTGAATGGTTATCTCCAGCACCCGCTCATTACGGACCGGGTGCAGAAATACATCACCGCGCCTGGCCTCAGCAGTCATGCCGGCATCTGCGGTGCGCTGGCGCTGGGAATGGAAGCCGCGAAACGGGAAGTATAGACGCCTTCCTGCGCCTAACAGCCCGGCGGCGCGAAACACGGACGAATGATATCTTGCCAGGCTAAGGGGCGGTGTCCAGAATTTGCACCGTTATGAAACGCCGTTCCTTCCTCACCACCTCCGCTGCCGCCACTTTCGGATTTCAGTTCGTGCCCTCTCACGTCCTGACCGCAAAAGGCGCGGGTATTGCTCCCAACAGCAAAATCCGCATCGCAGCCATTGGCTGCGGCGGTCGCGGCGCAGCCGATCTCGACGGGATGGCAGGCGAAGACATCGTGGCTCTTTGCGACGTGGATGACCGCAATGCCGCGGAGAGCTACAAGAAGTTCCCCGGAGCCAAGCGCTTCAAGGACTTCCGCAAAATGTTCGACACCATGAGCGACGGAATCGATGCCGTCCTCGTCGCCACGCCGGACCACACACACTGCGTCGCCGCCATGGCGGCCATTGCACGCGGGAAGCATGTGTATTGCGAAAAGCCACTCGCTCACACCGTCGCCGAAGTGCGCGCCATGCGAAAGGCGGCGCTGGAGAAAAAGGTCATCACTCAGGTGGGCAATCAGGGGCATTCCTCCCACGACATCCGCCGCTTCTGCGAACTCGTCTGGGCCGGTGCCATCGGCAAGGTCACCGAAGTCCACGCCGGCTGCGACGCCTTCAAGGATGTCTACTGCCAGATCAGCAAACGAAAGAGACTGGAGGAACGTCCCGCCGTTCCCGCAGAGCTGGACTGGGATCAGTGGCTCGGCCCCCTGCCGCCGCGCCCCTACAGCCCCGCCTATGTTCCTTTTGCATGGCGCGGTTACTCGGCCTTTGGCAGCGGATGCATCGGTGACTGGGTCTGCCACGTTCTCGATCCCTCCTTCTGGGCGCTGGACCTCGACATGCCCACGGCCATCACGGCGGAAACGAAAGGCTACGATCCGAAAGCAGACGCGGAGTTCTATCCCGCCGGATCACGCATCACGTTTGAGTTTCCCGCCAAAAAGGACCGCGGACCGGTGAAGATTATTTGGCACGATGGCGACTTTTCCATCCCGCAGCCGGAGGAACTGACCAAAGAGAACCGCAAAGTGGTGGGCACCGGTGCCGTGGTCATCGGCGACCAGGGGAAAATCATGCATGGCTCCCACGGGGCCGGCGGAGTGGGCCTCATTCCCTCCAGCCGTCAGAAGGAATTCAAACGTCCTGACGAAAAAATCCCGCGCCTTAAAAACGGAGATCACCACAAGGACTTCCTCGATGCCGTGCGCGAGGGCCGCCCCTCCGGCTCCCCTTTTGAATACGGCGGTGCTCTCAGCGAGATCGGCCTGCTTGGCATGATCGCCATCCGCCGGTCGGGCACGCGGCTCGAATGGGACGCCAAACAAATGAAATTCACGAATGACTCCGAGGCGAATGCCCTCGTCGCTCCTGTCTATCGCGAAGGCTGGAAGGGAATCTTCTAACAGCGAAGGCTATCTTTCCACGGTATAGGATAAAACCAGTCCCGTCAGCATGCTGATGCCGTTCGCCAGAATCGACCATCTCCACGGGCGCGACACCTGGAGATACCGTCCCCAGCAGGCTTCCGCGATGACCACCCATCCCTCCCCGCAGAGGAAAACCGTCACATAGTCGGACATCATCACCGGCGGCGCCGGCCACGGGAACAGGAACCAGAGCACCGGATGGGTGAGGGTGCTCGCCCCCAGCGCATACAGCCACCGCCTGGGAGCGGGCAGTTTTCGCGCCGCCACCAGATAGACCGGCACTTCGATCAGTTGTGTTAGCGCATAGGCATAAGCCCATTCGGTGAATCCACTCATCGCGCCGGAGCCACGGGTTTCCGGCCTTCCACAAACAGCAGAGCACAGGCGATCAGCTCCAGATAGCCGTGGAACAGCGCCATCCGCAGATACCCGATGCGCGCCTCCGCGAGGTCGAGCACTGCCCAAATCGCGATGCCCGTGGCCACGATGATCGTCCCCCACAACACGATCCGGCCCACGTCCGCCTCCAGCGCCCGGAAGGTGGCCGCAAATGTGCGCGGCGTCTCACGGGGCCGGTCATCCTCCGGGATGAGCCGCAGCCAAATCCCGTAATGCACCGCCTGGGCGAATGCGAACAGCACCACCAGCCGGCCCGCCATTTCCACTGACAGGCCGGGGGCCAGCACTTCCGCATGGGATTCCATGCTCATGCCGCCGGGAAACCACGACCCTGCTCCGGGCGATGGCACCAGCCAGCCCATTGTTAGTGCAAGAACAGCGCCTGCAAACAACAGGGGAATGAGCATCGCGGACCAGTGCGTCCGCGGTCGCCAAAACCACCACAGCGCCAGAGCCACAAAATTGTGAACGTGCGCGAAAACGATGCGCGACACTTCCCCGGCCCACACGCAGACTGCCGCCAGCGCGACCGTCACCGTCAGGGCCGCCAGTTTCCTGGAACCGCGCCCTCCACACAGCACCGCCGCCGCAGCCACCGAAGCGAGCCCGAATTCCATCGGATAAAAACCACATCCCGCGATCAGCAGCGGCACCCCCACCGGCACCCAAAAGAGTGCTCTCCGGTGATAGCCTGGCCTCATGATCAGGTAGCGCACATCCGACAACACATGCGGCGTCCCGAGGATCACCGGCCCCAGCGCCAGCAGCCACAGCGGCAGCCACACAGATCCTGCCAGCGCGGTCACCACGACCGTGCAGCCAAACGCCGCCACCCGTAATTCCCGCCGCCGGACCAGTTTTCTCCCCACCGGCCCCAGCAGACGCAGGAAACCGGTGCGTATCCGGTCCAGCACACGGCATACACTGGAAACAGGCTGGGAAAGGGCAGCGGGCACGGCGGTGAATTTTCGCCACTCAATAACCCGCGCACGCCAAAC
>DATAIE010000731.1:0-5728 GCA_036262875.1 Verrucomicrobiales bacterium | reverse complement strand
CGTCGCTCAATCCATCGCGGTCCGTGTCCGCGACGCGGGGATTGGTGAGATGAGTTACCAGTTCCACCTTGTCCTTCAGCCCGTCGTGATCGGTGTCGTCGTCATTCGGATTCGTGCTGTGCAGCAGTTCCTCCCGGTTTGTGAGACCGTCGTTGTCGGGGTCTCCGGAGTCTACCTGCGCGAGGTTTCCGAAGTGCTGCATCTCCCAGTTGTCCGGCAGGGAGTCGCCATCCGTGTTGGGACCGGTGGCGATCTCTTCGATGGTCAGAGCATTGATGATGGGATTAACGTCATCCAGCGTGGGAGTCGTCACTGTGGATTTATCCAGCCGGATTTCGATGGTGGTGCTGTCCGCGACAAAGCCGTAAGCGATCGCGGCTCCGCGGGGGAAGACGTTGCTTTGTCCACCCTGCACGATGGCCGGCCCAAACTCATCGACGATGAGGTTGTTGTTCACATAGACGTCAAATCCGCGGTTGGCGCAGCAGGCCTCGCCGAAAAGCAGTTGCAGTTTGTAGGTGCGCCCCACGATGAGTCCAGGAATCGAAATGGTGACCAGTTGGGGATTATAGCGGATGGACCGGATGACTTCCCTCAGGTTCGTGTCGTTGGTTGAGAGCGGTGCGGTAAATCCGGCGGTGATCCACTGGCCCACTTCCACAGTGGTGTTGTGCACCAGTCCCGGGACGGCATGGTAAGGAATGAAATTGGCGTCCCGAACCTGCCAGCTTCCGGCCAGCGTGGACACCCCGAAGCGCGCCGCTACGGGGAAGGTGCCGTCCAGATCGAGACCGTCGCCCTGATCCCCGCCGCTAAAGGCGAAGGTGCGCGCGCCGTAGAGCGGATAGGCGTTCGCATCCGTGGGACTGCTTCCGAAGGCCACTTCATCGGCGTCGGTCGCGTTGTCGTTGTCGCTGTCCGTGTCGACCGGGCTCGTGCCGTAGACGTTCACCTCCGCGCCATCGCGCAATCCGTCGCCGTCCGAGTCAACGACTAACGGATTGCTTCCCGCGGTTATTTCTGCGCCGTCGTTCAGTCCGTCGCCGTCCGAGTCCGCCAGGACGGGGTTGGTGTGCCGGACGGAAAACTCGTTTTGATCGGAAAGACCGTCCCCGTCGGTGTCCGCCGCTTTGGGATCTGTCCCGAGCTGATATTCGTACTGGTTGTTGAGCCCGTCGCTGTCCGCATCCCCGTCGCCCGCTTGAGCGGTGATCGTTCCAAACTTCGCAATCTCCCATGCGTCCGGAAGTCCGTCCCCGTCGGTATCCGGCACGATGTGCTCCACGGTGAGCCCCTGCCAGAGGGCATTGCGGTCCCCTCCGTCATTGGCTCCTCCAAAATTCCCCATGCGGATATCGAGCGTGGAATCCCCGGCGACGACCGTGTGGGTATAGACGAGACCGGCGTTGGCGGAATAGACGGACCCCGTCAATCCGAGAGAGGTCACCTCGTCCACGGTTTGCACCCCCTCGATTTCAATGTCCCAAACCCGGGTTTCCGTGCGGTTTCCGTAAAACAGGATCTGTATTTTATAGGTTTCCCCGGCCGTTACCGGCAGGTGAGCCTGGAGGGACTGTCCGGGTGGAACGCAGTAGCGAATGTCCTCGAAAATCTGCTCGAGGTTGTC
The DNA here is from genome assembly GCA_036262875.1 of Verrucomicrobiales bacterium. Taxonomy (GTDB): domain Bacteria; phylum Verrucomicrobiota; class Verrucomicrobiia; order Verrucomicrobiales; family V1-33; genus V1-33. Next base: position 4,101 of record DATAIE010000731.1, on the reverse strand, counting down.
ACTGTCTGTGTCGGTGCCGAACGCTGGTTTTGTTCCCCAGGGAGCCACCTGGTTGTTCCCGACAGTGAAACCGGCGGGCAATGCCGTGTCGGGTTTAAACCGCACTCCGTTTATGAAGAGGGCCGGATCGTTCGAACTGAAGTTAATGGCGTGGGTGAATTCACCGGCGAGATCAAGTCCGCCGGGACCGCTGATCTGAGTCAGCGTTCCCGCATTGACTGTAGTTACCGCCTGCGCCGCAGGCAGCCAGGCAAAAAATGAAGCGAACAGCAATGGCGCGGAGACTGGAAACAATTTCATGGGCTTTGGCGGGAACCGGATTCCGCCGGCACGGTATTTTTGTTGGGCGGTGGTTAAGAAATCCCGCTCTAACAAGCAAGGAAAAAGCACCCCGCAGTGCCGGGCCGTGGAAATTGTGAGCCCGCCTGCGATTTCTGTCACGTCCTGAAGTCCCGCGACGTGACATTGGTGGGTAACAGTCGATGCCCGCCCCACTCTTCAATATTATTACCACCCATGAAAAAGCTCATTGCACTCCTGGCCTTCATTGCGGCTCCCGCTGTTCTCCCGCTGCGCGCCGAACCGGCGAAATCACCGGATGCGTTTGCCCTTCTCGGTGAGAAGCTGGCAAAAGCCATTCCCAAAGCACCAGCGGGCGCGGAAGCCGCGCGCTTCGTTCCTGGAGCAGACAACAACCGGCTCCAGGTCCCGCGGTTTCAATACACCGGCCCCGCCGGTGAAAAGATCGAGCTCACCGGTGCCATCCATATCGCCGACCGCGCCTATTATGAACGGCTGAACAAGCACTTCCAGTCCTTCGACGCCGTCCTTTTTGAAATGGTCGCCAATCCGGACCGTCTCGAAGCGATGCGGAAAAAAGTGGCCGCCCCCGCCGCCCAGGCGGCCCCCGAAAAGGAAAACCCCCTCCGCGAAATCTACCGCTCCCTCTCCAAAGACATCCTGAAAATGCCGTTTCAGCCGGAAGTGGTGGACTACGCGGCCGCCAATTTCATTCACGCGGACGTATCGGAGGACGAGTTGGAGAAGATGTTCAAGGATAAGGGACTTGAAATGAGCAGGGTGATGAGCGGCGGAGCCAGTGTTTCTCAGATGCGTCTCGTTTTCGGGCTCGTGAAAATGCTGACCCCGTCAGACGATCCTCACGCCATGAAACGACTTTTTGCGCCGCTGTTCGGAAGCATCGGAGCAGGATTTGCCGGCCAAAAGGAGGTGGAGGAAATCATCATCACCCGCCGCAACGACCGCGCCATGGAGGTGCTGGAGCGCGAACTGGCCGCCGGCAAAAAGAACCTCTCGCTCTTCTATGGCAGCGCTCACCTCGCCGACTTCGGAAAGCGCCTCGAGGCAAAGGGCTGGAAAAAGACCGGCGAGGTCTGGGAGGACGCATGGGTTTTCCCCGCGTCCAAACCGGCGGCGGAGCCGGCAAAGTAAGACGGCGTTTGAGGCATCCTCCGGGAGTGGCTCTGTTGACGAACGCCCGCGCCGGGTGATTGGACAGCTACGCCATGAACGAAGCCGATGCTCTCCTCGTCCTCAATATGCTGCCGAAAATAGGGCCGGTGCGCGCACGGCGGCTCATGGAGATATGCGGTGGCGCGGCGGGTGTGCTGAGTGCGGGGACCTCCACGCTGTTGAAAGTAAACGGCATTGGAACAGAGACCGCGGGGATTATCAGGAGTTGGGAGAGCCACGTCGACCTTTCCGGCGAATGGCAGCGCATGAAGGACCTGAGCGTCTCGCTGTTCACAGAGGCGGATGAAGCCTGGCCGGAGGGCTTGCGTCAGATGCACGATGCCCCGCTGCTGCTCTATGTGCAGGGGAGGGTGGAGCCGCGGGACCGTTCCGCCATTGGCGTCGTGGGATCGCGGAAGGCCACGGCCTACGGGCTGACCTGCGCCAAAAAGTTTGCGTTCCAGCTCGCTCATGCGGGGGTTACCGTTTTGAGCGGGCTGGCGCGCGGCATCGATACCGCGGCGCACGAAGGGGCCGTGGCGGCGAAGGGGCGCACCATCGCGGTGATCGGCTCCGGCCTCGGGCGGTTATATCCACCGGAAAACCGGGCACTGGCGGATCGCATCGCAGAGGGGCACGGTGCCGTCGTGAGCGAGTTTCCCATTCTCACGGAGCCTGACAAACAGACGTTTCCGCAGCGAAACCGGATCGTGAGCGGCTGGAGCCAGGGCATCCTCGTCGTGGAGGCGCCGGCGTGGAGCGGTGCGCTCATCACGGCGAACAGTGCCGCCGACCAGGGACGGCCGGTGTATGCGATTCCCGGGCCTATCGACCGTCCGTCGTCCACAGGATGCAATAAACTTATCCAGAACGGGGCACGTCTTGTGCTTGATGCGGCGGATATCCTTGATGACATGAATGCTCTGCTGCCGTCGTCTGCGCTGCCCGCCCCCACGGTCTCCGCGACCCCGGCCTCTCTCACGGAGACGGAACAGGTGATCTGGGATGCCCTCGCGGATGGTGAGACGCAACTGGATACCGTCATTGGACGCACTCGACTGGACGCCGCGACGGTGTCTGCACAATTAATGCGAATGGAGTTGAAGCGGCTTGTGAAACAGCTGCCGGGACGATACTATGTAAAAAATCTCTGATGGTTGCGCCTTCCACCAGTCTGCTGCGACTTTCGCGACAGTTGTTTTCGGACAATGAGGCGGAGCAGGCGGCCTTCGTGAAGGCGATGACGGTTCCCGGCTCCTATCAGCCTGCGGTAATCTGGCTGCGCGAGCGCCCGGAAACCGTGCCGTTTGCGGTGTCGGAGCGTCTTCCCTGGCAGCCGGAGTTTGTGGATTTTGTCGCGCCGGGGGAAAAACCCTGTCAGCATCCCCTGCATGAAGAGGGGGCCTACTATTGTCTGGACGTGTCTTCCGTTTTTGCGGCCTCCGTTCTGAAAGTCGTGCCGCCGGAGCCGGAGGTCGTGGTGGACGCGTGTGCCTCTCCGGGAGGCAAGAGCCTCTTTGCATGGCGCTGCCTGCGTCCGGGGCTCCTCGTCTCGAATGAGGTGATCAGCAAACGAACCGGTCCGCTGATCGGGAATCTGAAACGCTGCGGTGCAAAGCCCGCGATTGTGACGAATGCGGATCCTGCGGTTCTCAGCCGGGTCTGTCCGGCCAGTGCGGATGTGACGATTGTGGATGCCCCGTGCAGCGGCCAGTCGCTGGTGGCAAAGGGGCAGGATGTTCCCGGCTGTTTTCATCCGGCAACGATCAATCTGAACGCCAACCGTCAGCGCCGCATCCTTGCGAATGCCGCCTCGGTGGTCGCGCCGGGCGGCTGGCTGGCATACATCACCTGCACCTATGCGGAGAAGGAAAATGAGGGGAATCTGCGCTGGTTGCTGCGTCAGTTTCCGGAATTCACGGCTGTCCCGGTGCCGGCTCTGGAAGAGTACCGCTCCACGCTCGCGGAAGTGCCGTGCTACCGTCTGTGGCCGCAGAGCGGGGTGGGGGCGGGAGCGTTTGCGGCGCTGTTGAGGAAAGAGGAAGAGGGAGGGCGCGGCAGCCTGCGGGGGCTGCGTCCGGCATGGCGCAGCTTCAACGCCGCTTGAATTTCCCTTCGCCCTTCCGCCATGACAAAGTTCCCCGCTGCTGTGCGCCTCCTGTTTTGTCTTTTGCTGATGACCCTTCCTGGCAGGGGAGCCGAGCGGGTGGTGCACGTGTTTGTGGCCCTGTGCGACAACGCCAGCCAAAGGATTCAGCCTGTTCCGGCAAAGATCGGAAACGGAGATGATCCGGCGAACAATCTCTACTGGGGTTGCGACGATGGGGTGCGCACCGTCTTTTCGCGCAGCAAAGCCTGGAAGCGTGTTTCCGCGGCGGACCCGGATGGCGATGGTCCCATCCTCGAACGGCTCGTTTTCTATAATGCCGCCGCCAATGCCTGGCTGGTGGCAGACGGATATCGCGGGAAGGAAATCAAGCGTTGCCTCACGGACTATCTCTCCGCGATGGCCGGGAACCTGAAGGTCGATGCCGCCGCCGGCTCCCGCACCGTGGCTGCGGGAGGTGCGGCAGACCTCGTGGCCTATGCCGGGCACGACGGGCTCATGGAATTCACCCTTGAGACGCC
>DATAIE010000730.1:0-3161 GCA_036262875.1 Verrucomicrobiales bacterium | reverse complement strand
CGGCGCGAGCCCTCCTGGAGGACAGCGCCGGCGCGCTCTGGATGGGTGGACCCGCGGGTCTTTTCAAATGGAGCGGTGCCGGCTGGGCTGCGGTGCCGGCCACATCCGCGTGGCCGGCAGTAACGTCCATGACCCAGGATTCCACGGGCCGCCTGTGGGTCGCCACGGCTGCCGGTGCATGGCGGGCCGGCGCAGACGGGAAGTTCGCTCCCGTGCCATCTGAAGAAGGGCTCCCGGCGATGGGTGCCTGCTCATTTCTCTCCGAGCCAGACGGGAGAGTATGGATCGGTTTCGAAAATGGTCTTGCAAGCTGGCGCGATGGAAAGGCGACATTCCGCCAAACCGGAAAGGGAATACCGGTGCGCCGCGTGGCAGGCATTTATCCGCCGGAGAACGGAAAATTGTGGTTCAGTTCTCCAGAGGGCCTGACCTCGCTGAGTATTGCGGATTTCGAACAGGACACGCCTGGAGCCCGCGTGTTCACACGCGCCGATGGCCTGCCGACAGCGGAGGCAAGCAGTGGATTTCATCCCTGTGTATGGCGCGGCGGAAATGGCCATTTTTGGCTTCCCACTCACCTTGGGCTGGTGGAATTCGATCCGAAAACGATGCCGCCGCCAGCGGCACCGCCGTCCGTCGTGATCGAGGAGGCCACCGCTTCCTTTGAAGAGAAACACCAGTCACTGACGGTTCCCCCGCTCGACCGGCAGCCCGGATCTTTGGACAAAGGGGACAGTTTGGAAGCGGGATTGCGAAGACTGGAGTTTCGCTTCACGGCCCCCAGCTTGAGTGCGCCCGGGAACGTCCGCTTTCGCTGGAAACTGGAGGGACTCGACGCCGCATGGAGCGCCCCCTCGCCGCAGCGCACGGCCACCTATGCCACTGTGCCGCCTGGTAACTACCGGTTTCGCGTGCTCGCATGCAATGGAGACGGGGTGTGGAATGAAACCGGTGCCGCCGTTCCATTCCTCATCCCTCCGCTGTGGCACGAGAGACCGGCGGTATGGGTAGCGGCTGCGGCCCTGGCGGTGATGGTCGCCGGTTTTGCCGTTCGGTCGCGCTACGGGCGCCGCATTGAACTTCTGCGTCTCCGTTCCACCCTGGAGCATGAACGCGCCCGCATCGCTCAGGATATTCACGATGATCTCGGCGCCACACTAACTCAAATCTCGCTTTGGAGTGCCTTTGCGCAGAAGCGGGCCGAAGAGGGGCTGGCGGGCCATTTGGCGAAAATCCGGGAACGCTCGATCGATGCCGTGCGATCCCTGGATCAGATCGTTTGGGCCGTGAATCCGAGCAATGACACGGTGAAGAATTTTGCGACCTATGTTTGCCAAATGGCGGGCGACTTCTTCCGCGAGACGGCAGTGGCCTGCCGCATCGACCTCAAAGAGCCCGTAGAGGACGGCCCGTTGAATGCCGATGTGCGGCACCATCTCGTCCTCGCGGCAAGAGAAGCCTGCACCAACGCGCTGCGGCACTCCGGCGGCACCGAAGTTTTGCTGCATGTGAAGGCAGAGGAAGGGCGTATCCTGATCATCGTGAATGACAACGGCTGCGGATTCGACCCAGCCAAAATCACCGGAGAATCCGAAGGACTCGCCGGCATGAGCCGGCGGCTGCGCTCCATTGGCGGGCGCTGTGAAGTCCGGAGCGCCCCGGGAGAGGGCACTCAGGTCCGGGTGGAATGGCCATCGCGCGAAGCGGAGGCCGCAGACTGATGCAGGAACCGGGCGGCGCGGGTCCCGCGTAACCGTAGAGGATGAATGGAAGCAGCCGGTGCTACGCTCTGAGCGGCGAAGTTCCGTTTCCATCCGCGCAGAATCGCGGCGGCGGCGGGGCGTCGCCGAGCAATCCCGAACCACACACCTGTCTATGAAAAAAAGCCTACTGTTAGTTTTTGCTGTCGCCTGCTCGCCGGTCCTGCGGGCGGAGGACAAACCCGCGGATGTCCTGAAAGCCGCTGCGAAAAAGCTCGGTGAATCGAGCTATACCTGGACGACCACCAGCAGTGCACCCGCGGGCGGCAACCGCGGAGGAGGCGGCGGCATGGAAGGCAAGGCCGACAAAGACGGTACGGTGGTCCTGAAATTCACCTTTGGAGACCGCACGACGGAAACGGTGATCAAAGGCGGGAAAGCCGCCGTGAAAACAGACAGCGGCTGGAAGTCGGGTGAAGAACTCGCGGCAGCGGGCCCCGGCGGGGATGGTGGCGGCGGAGGTGGAGGTGGTGGCCGGCGCGGCGGTGGCGGATTTGCAGCCCGCATGGCTGAAAACTTCAAAGCTCCCGCCGCTGAGGCAGTGACCATCGCCGAAGGCGTGAAGGAACTGAAAAAGGACGGAGACACCCTCACGGGCGACCTGACCGAAGACGCGGCGAAGACCCGGCTCACCTTCGGTGGCCGCGGACGCGGCGGCGCAGGTGGCGGCGGTGGAAATGCCCCGGCCATCAGCGATGCGAAAGGCTCCGTGAAGTTCTGGGTGAAAGATGGCGTCCTGTCCAAATATGAAGTGACCGTCACCGGAAAAAGAGAGCGCGACGGCAACACCGTAGACATCAACCGGACGAGCACGACGGAATTCAAAGACGTGGGAACGACGAAGGTGGAAGTGCCATCGGAAGCCACGGAAAAGCTCAAAGGCGCAAAACCGGCGGAGACTAAACCGGCGGAAACAAAGCCTGAAGAGAAGAAGACCGAATCGAAGTAATCCGGCTTCAAACAGTATTGTGAGAACCCCGTCCGGCAGCAATGCCGGGCGGGGTTTTGTTTTCCAGTCACCTTACGGGCCCGCCGCCGCCTTTTGCGTGAGGCGGGCAAGGTCGAGAAGAAGCGGCTCTATTTTTGAAAAGTAATCGTCCTCTTTCAGAGTGGCTTTGATTTCACGCAAAGCAGCAAGCCGGGACTCGATATTCTCGCGCTGCTTGAGGAGATCGGGCGGCCAGGCTTTTTCGGAGGCGGGAGGGATGAGAAAAAGATGGCGGGCGGTCGCTCCGTCGGGAGCCGCGCCCTTGTCGGATTTTTTCACCGCCCGGAGGCCTTTGAACCAGTCGGCGGGGGTCCCGAGCGCGTCGGCATTGTCATCGATGAGGGCATGCTCAGTGGCGAGCCGGCCTTCCGTCTTGTAGAACTCGGCGGTGCGGCGGGCCGCGGCGAGGAAGG
>DATAIE010000729.1:0-2766 GCA_036262875.1 Verrucomicrobiales bacterium | reverse complement strand
ATCGAGATTCGTGACGCCGGCACTAATGCTGTGGTGCGCACCCTGGCCGGCCTGCCTGCCAAGGTAAACGCCGTCCATTTCACTGCGGATGGCACTCAACTTATCCTCGCCGGCGGCATCACAGGATTGCATGGCGTGGCGCAACTGCGCAGCGTGGCGGACGGCTCGCTCATTCGCGAATTCTCCGGGCACAGTGATGTGCTCTATGACGCGGAGATCTCCCCCGATGGCCACACGCTCGCCACGGCTGGATATGACCGCACTATTCGCCTCTGGCAGCTTTCCGACGCCAAACTGCTCCGCACCATCGACGTGCACAAAGGGGCCGTCTTCGCGCTGGCATGGCATCCTGACGGGAAGGTTCTCGCCTCGGCAAGTGCCGATGAAACCGTAAAGCTCTGGCGGGTCTCCGACGGGGTGCGGCTGGACACCCTCAATCAGCCGCAGGGGGAAATGTCCTCGGTGCTTTTCACGCCGGACGGTCAGTATGTCATCGCTGCGGGCGGGGACAAACGCATCCATCTCTGGCGTTTTATTTCAAAGGATGCGCCGGCCCTCAATCCGGTGGTGCACTCGCGCTTCGCCCATGAAAGCGCTGTCTGCGGCATCGCTCTCAGCGCGGACGGGAAGCACCTGCTCTCCAGTGCAGACGACCGCTCGCTGAAACTCTGGACGGTGCCGGACCTCACACTGGAGCGCGCCTGTGAGACACAGCCGGACATTGCTCCCGTGCTGCTCGCTGCGCCACAGCCTGACAAATTCCTTGCCGCCCGCATGGACGGCTCCACCGCGATGATTCAGGCGGGTGCCGCCGTCATTTCACAGGCCCCCGCGCCTGCTCCTTCTGCGGCGGCTCCCGCAACGCACGCAGCCGGCACCACCGCGGCGGAAATCGAACCGAACAATGAGCCCGGGCAGGCCATGCCGGTGCAGATCCCGGCTTCGATTACCGGAGCCGTCAGCGCTGCGGGCGATGCCGATCTCTTCCGTTTCCATGCGGCTGCCGGAGAGGAGCTCACGCTGGAAGTGAATGCGGCGCGCTCCAAATCAAAGCTCGATTCCCGGCTCGAAATCCTGCGCACTGACGGAACGCCGGTGGAACAGGTGGTCCTCCAGGCGACGCGGGACTCATGGTTCACTTTCCGCGGAAAGGACTCCGATACGTCGGATGACTTCCGCCTGCACAACTGGGCGGAGATGGAGTTGAACGAGTATCTCTACGCGAACGGCGAAGTGGTAAAGCTGTGGCTTTATCCCCGCGGTCCGGACTCCGGCTACAAGGTGTATCCAGGATCAGGGAAACGCCATACCTGCTTTGGCACGCCGGCGCTCGTGCATGCGCTGGGGGCGCCGGCTTACGTCGTCACGCCGCTGCCGCCCGGCAGTCAGCCGCCGCCGAATGGATTGCCCGTGTTCCATCTCAACTACGAAAACGACGACGACTCCTTCCGGCGGCTCGGCCTGGATTCCCTGCTGCTCTTTACTGCACCGGCGGACGGCGACTACGTGGTGAGGCTGACAGACGTGCGCGGATTCGGTGGTGCTAAAGGGTATGGCTACACGCTGGCCATCCGTCCCCGGCAGCGGGATTTCAAAGCCTCGACAGGAGGCGGAGGGCCGAAAGTCAGTCCGGGCAGCGGGCGGGAGATCACCTTCAGTGTAGAGCGCACGGAAGGTTTCGACGGCCCGGTGCGCATCGATGCCGCCAATCTTCCACCCGGCTTCACTCTCAGTACCCCTGTGGAAATCGAAGCCGGCCAGACCTCCGCCATCGCCGTCCTGAGCGCGGCCCCGGATGCGGTGAATCCGGACGCCGGCGCCGACAAAGCGGTAAAGATCACGGCTACCGCGCGGATCGACGGGAAAGAAATCACGAAGGACCTGGGCACCCTGGGCGACATTCAATTGGGCCCGGCTCCCAAAGTGGCCATCGGAATTCTCCCGGACAATGGCCAGGCCGACATCAAAGAGGTTCCCGGGCAGCCGATGGAGCTTACAATCCATCCGGGCCAAACGATCACCGCGCGGGTCAGGGCCTCCCGCAACGACTTCACAGGCCGCATCGAACTCGGCGGCGACGACTCCGGGCGCAATCTTCCGCACGGCCTCTATGTGGACAACATCGGCCTCAATGGTCTTCTCATCGTGGAGGGCCAGACCGAGCGCACGTTCTTCATCACAGCCTCTAAAATAGCGAAACCCTGCACCCGCCTCTTCCACCTGCGCGCGACTGCCGATGGCGGTCAGGCTTCCCGCCCGGTGCTCATCCGCGTCGTGCCGGCGAAATAGCCGGCGTCGCGTGCATGGTGGGCGGTTCCCGTCCTGGCTGAGCGGTTATCTTCCGCAATGCACGCCGATCTTCGCGGCGGCTTCCTTTACATCGTTGAGGAAGTCCATGGGGTTGCTGTTTTTCATGAGGGTTTTCAGCAACTCGCTTTGGCGTTTTTGGACGTCGGCGGCGGTGAGGCGGGGGACGGGAGGGGAGGGGAGCTCGGGAAGTTTGAGATCGAAGGGGGGAGGGGGCGCGGGGGGAGGGGATGCGGCGTCCGGGTGGTGGATGAATTCGACGCGACCGCCGGAGAGGGGATTCGTTTGGCCGTGGGTTTCGGCGTATTTCAGGGCGGCTTCGAAGTAAGTGTCGTATTCCCTGGCCTTGGCTTTGAGGGCGCGTTCGGAGGCGAAGGTTTCTTTTTTGAGGGCGTCGATTTTGGAACGGAAGGTCTCCATGTCGATTTCCAGGAGGCGGAGGGAGAGATCGAATTCGTC
>DATAIE010000728.1:0-5551 GCA_036262875.1 Verrucomicrobiales bacterium | reverse complement strand
AGCAGTGTCGTATTTCGATTTAAGCACCGCCCGGCAGTGCACCTTCGATGAAAATCGCCCCCTTTCTCTTCTGCCTCGCTCTCTGCCTGTCCTGCGCGGGGCAGGAACCGAACGCAAAGGCGGCACGGTACCTTGACGCTCTGACAAAGCGTCCGTCCTCCGGCCCGGCGTTTGACCGGATGGTGGACGCCTGGCTGGAAACGGAATCCCTGGAATCGCTGGAGAAATATCTGACGGCAAAAGCGGCACCGGAGGACGCTGCCGGGGCGCGTCTGCTGCTGGGGCTTTTCCACGTTCGCGCGGGCAACGACACCGCGGCGCTGGCTCAATTTTCCGCCGCTACCCTGAAGGACTCCGGCAATGCCTCGGCATGGCTGCTGCGCGGTCAAACGGAGGGGCGGCTGCGTGAAACCGCCGCCGCTCTCACGAGCCTTGAAAAAGCGCGCACCGTCGCGCCTCCCGGCAGCGAAACCTCGTCCCTCGCGGCGCAGGCACTCGGCTCTGCCCTCATTCACGCCGGCCGGGCCAATGATGCGCTGCGGGTGTGGAACGAACTGATCGCGCAAAAGCCGGAGGATATTGCCCTGCGCGAGGATGTGATGGAATTGCTGGTATCGGAGGGGCAGTATCCTGCGGCGCTGGCCGCAGCGGATGAACTCATCAGGCGCACGGGTGATCCCGCCAGGCGTATTCGCTATCGATTGAGAGCGGGAGACATCCACGCTCTGGCCGGCGACCGGAAGCAGGCGCTGGAAACCTACGCGGCATGCCTGGGAGACTCCGGCGGGGATTCGTGGCTGGAACGGGAAATCCTTGCACAAATAGAGCAGATTTTTCGACGCCAGCAGAACCTCGCCGGCCTGCGGGCATGGTATGAAGCCCGCCTGACGGCCAAGCCGGTGCGGCCCGGACTGTTGCGGGCCCTGGCACGACTGCTCGCAGAAACGGGAGAGAAGGAAGCCTCGCTGCGGGTCGCCGGAGAACTGCTGGCCCTGACACCGGGGGACCGGACCGCACGGGATGCGTTTATCGCGCTGCTGATTGCCGCGGACCGGGTGCCGGAAGCGATAAAGGAATTGTCGCGTTTGCTCGACCAGTATCCGGGTGACCGCGAACTGCGCACGCAACTTGCGGAACTGAAGTTCAAGTCAGGAGACAAAAGCGGATGCCTCGCGCTGCTTCAGGGATTTCCTGCGGGCGATGAATCCACCCGCCTCCACGCGGCGGCACTTCTTGGACGACTTGGTTTCAATGCGGAGGCGGTGACAGTTTTGCAAAAAGCGGCGCAGGATTTTCCAGCCTCCACTGCCGTGCGCCCTCTGCTGGCATCGGCTCTCCTCCGTGCAGGAAACCGGGCGGCCTCACTCGCAGAATGGCGAGCCCTGGCGGCGGGTGCGGCTACAGCTCCGGTGTTGTTGCAAACCATCCGGCAAATGTCCGCGACCGGGCTGGCGGAAGAGGCGCTGGCCACTCTCGGAGAACACGCGCAACGCACCGGCGACGATCCACAGGTGCTGGCCGAAACCGCCGCGCTCGCCCTGATCACACGACAGTATGATACCGCCCTGCCCTTCATGCTGCGGCTCATCCGCAAGGCGAAGACGCCAGTGGAGTTGAGCGCTTTTCTCGATCCTGCGGCCCGCATCATCCGGTTGTCCCCGCAGACGGAAAAAGTCATCGGCGAACTGCGCACCTCCGCTTTGCCGCAGGACCAGTGCCTGTTGGCCGGGCTGCTCCAGAGCCGCGGTGACAACGCAGGGGCGGAGGCTGTCCTGACAAAAACAGATCCGGCATTTGCTGCGGTGCAAATGGTGCGAATGCCCACGCTGCGCGGAGACTGGTCCCGGGCCGCGGAGGCGGAGCAGGCCATTTTCGCAAGCCCCGGTGGCCGCACGGCGGCGCGGGCGCAGTCGCTCACCTCGCTGTGGCAGCGGGCCGGTGTTCTGGAAAACGCGCGGCAGTCGGCCCAGGAATGGCAGCAGCTTTCCCCGGCTTCAGCCTCCGCGGTCCTGGCCGGCGCGGACCTGCTGAGCCGTACCGGAAAACACGCGGAGGCTCTGAAACTGTTGCGCGCCGCCATTCCCCGCATGGAGGGAAATGTGGAAGTGCGCGCCCGGCTCGCGGAAGCCTGCCGGCTCTCAGGAGACAATGCAGAAGCGATGCGCCTTTACCGCGGACTCTATGACGCAGCCCCGGACATCGATACGCGTCAGCAATGGCTGCAGGCGTGGGCGGCGACGGCGGTGGACGCCGGCTCGCTGACACACGTGGTGGCCGAATTTGCCGAACGTCACCGGACCAGCCCGACCGCCATCGAACCTTTGCTGGCCCTCGCGGAGTTGTACCGCATGTCGGGCGACTACGAAAGCCGCCGCGATTTCCTGACACAGGCCGCGCGCCTGAAGCAGGACGATCCCGCCATCGCCATCGAAATCGCCGCACTGTATGAACGGGAAAACCAACCGGAGGCGGCCATCGAAGCCCTCCGGAAGGCAACGCCTCTGGACAAAACGGGGCGTGCACGCAGCCGTCTGGCGCGGCTCCTCCTGGCCGCGGGACAAAAAGATGAAGGGCTGAGACTGTTGCAGGAAGGCGACTCCGGTAACGATCCGGCCAAAGTGGAGTCCACCGTCAGAATGCTGGCGCGTGAGGACCGCGCGGCGGATGCGCTCGCGTATTTGAATTTACACTCATCGGTCACGGGCATGGATTACCGGCTGCGGTTTTTCCGCGGACTCCTGCTTCTGCACACGAAGGACGGACGCAATGCGGCGGGTGTTTTTACAGACCTGCTGCACTGCCAGGAGGAATTGGCGGATTCACGCCGGCAACCACTGATCGCACTGGCCGCAGCCGCGGTGACGGCGGAAAGCGAAGGCAACGGAATGCTGCACGCGCTGATGCCAAAAGAGGCCGGCGCCCTTTTTCTAACACTCAGTATCCGCGCGGCGCTGGAAAAAAAGGAAGATCCGAAATCGCTGATAACGGCGGAACTCCCTCAGTCGCTGACTGAACTGCACGCCGCGGCGGCTGCGGCGGCGCTGCTGACCGCGGCCCGTGAAACAGATGTCAAAAGCCGGGAGGCGCTTCTCGACGATCTGACCTCCAGCGGCCTGAAGTGGGCGCGCATTGCGATGGAAATCCCGCAAACGGATCCCTTCGACGATCACACCGACCGCGGCGTGTGGAACCAACTCGCTGAAAAATACCCGGATGATCTTACCCTGCTGGCCTGCGCCGCCGCTGCCGATGGTCTCTCCTGGAATCGCGAGGCAGATCCCGCTCTGGCCCGGAAGGTGTGGAGGACCTTCCGCCCCACCTATCCGGATTTTGCCCTTCTCGTGACCGTGGCCGTGCTCTCTGAAAAAACGGAACCGGAAGCCTGGGAGAAGGAAATCCTGGCTGCGGCACTCAAAGTCGAGCATCCCTCCGCACTGCTGCTGATGGCCGGGATGAGAGCGCAGCACGAGTCCCCGCTAAACGGATCCTCTGAGCGGGCAGGCATGCAGCGCGCCATCGCCGGGCAGATGGCTGCGTGGTACCACCACACTCAATTCCGGGGTCCCATGCTCTCCGGGATCAAACGCATGGTGTTCGGCAGCGCGGCCGCCGGCCTCTTTACAGCGCGGGACCCGGCGGCATTCGCAACCCACCTCGAACAGGAAATGGAGAGCCACCCTTCAAACCTGGTCTACATTCCTCAAAGCATCGCCGCCCCTTTTGGATTTCAGCCGGAGCAGTTGCCGGGGGTTCCGACGCAAATTCTCGAAGTCACGGGAGCACCGGAGCAGTACTTTGGCGACACCACCGATCCCCTCACGCCCGAGTTCCTCCGGCAAACGGCGGACCATGTAAAGAACCCGCTCCTGCGCGCCCTGCTCTGTGCTTCGTCACGCGATCCCAGGGTGCAGGAAAAAGCACTCGCGAGTCTCTCCGGGACGGGGCCACCCACCGCGACCACGCTCATTCTGCAGGGTGCCTGGGCCGCGGAGCAAAACCATCCGGAGGAGGCCGCAAAAGCGTTCACGGAGGCTGTCGCCCTGCCACTGGTGTCTCCGCAATTCCGCCGCCGGATCGACAGCGCACTGCTGGCGCTCGCCAGCGAAGGAGCACCATTACCCCCCTCCGTCTTAGAGACGGTCAAAGCGGCAGCCCTCCGTCTGCGGCGGGAATCACTAACCGACCGCCAGCGCCTCGATCTCGCCGCTCATCTGAAAGCCCTCGGCCTGAACAAAGAAGCGGAGAGCCTAACAAACGGAAATTAACCGGCACGCCCGTCAGGTGCCGTTTCCGGAACGGGCCCGGGCACCGGAGGCGGCGGGCTCTCAACGGGCAGTTCGCTGCCAGGCTGCTTGATGTAGTCGCCGCGGCTGAAGTATTTCTCCAGCCACACATACATGCAGATGAAGAGATAGCGGCTGCCCATTTCCCGGATCTTCAGTTTGGGCACGCCGGTCTTGCGGTTGCGCCATGTGATCGGCATCACGGTCCATGAATAGCCGCGCACGATGGCCTTGAGCGGGATCTCCACAAGAATGTTGAAGTGGGGAGAAATGATAGGGCGGCAGCCGTCGATGACAGTGCGGCGGTACGCTTTGAAAGCGTTGGTGGTATCGTTGAGCTTGATATGGAAAATCATCCGGATGAAGAAGTTCGCGATCCGGTTCACGATGAGCTTCAGCCGGGGATAGTCGATGACCTTCCCGCCTTTCACGAAACGGCTGCCCATGACGCAGTCCCAGCCTTCATTGAGCACATTCCAGTAGCGCACTACATCCGAGGGTGCATCCGACTGATCCGCCATCATGATGACGACGGCGTCTCCGCAAATGTGATCGAGTCCGCAGAGGATGGCACGACCGATCCCGTTGCGCCCCTTGTTTTGCCGGGGCTTCAATTCGGGCAGCCTCAGGGCCAGTTCGGAAAGGAGGGTCCATGTCGCATCCCGGCTGCCGTCGTCGACCACGATGATCTCGTGCGGAATGTGGTGGGCCTTCAGTTCGGCATGCAATTGCTCCACCGTTTCCGCGACGCAGCCCTCTTCATCGCGCGCCGGGATGACGATGCTGAGAAGATTTAACAGAGAGGGATTGGAAGCTGGCTGGGGGGAGGCTGCCATGCACAGGAACGTCACACTATCCCCGGGACAGGTCAAGCCACTCAGGATGGGCCTCCGCATGCCGGGCAATTTCCTCGAGAATGGAGGTCATAGAACGTTGAGGCCGCCAGTTCCACGCGTGCTCCGCAACCCCGCAGTCCATGACCATCCAGGGAATATCGAACGGGCGTTCCGCTTCCTCCCGTGCCACCATATAAGGCCCGAATCGCCCGGCGCACCAGTCGCTCAACTCCGCGAGCGACAGACTGTTTTCGATTCCGCCGGCGGCATGAATGACCGAAGGCGCATCTTTGCCGGGCGACTGCATCTGCGCCGCTAACAGAAGTCCAAGATCGGAAGGGTGGAGCGCATCCCGCACCTGGAAGCCGTTGCCTCCAAACCCGATGTACCGAAGCGGACGGCGCTGACTCCACGCATGAAGCCAGTAGGAAA
>DATAIE010000727.1:0-3239 GCA_036262875.1 Verrucomicrobiales bacterium | reverse complement strand
AAACGCACCGGGTCAAGACCGCAATTTGCGTCGCGGAATGAAATCGATAGGCTGTCCGTCGATGAACGCTGCCACCATTCTCCTGTATCTCACAGGAAATGCTGCGGCCATTCGCAAAGTGGCGTCGAGCAGGGCCGCCGTGCCCACGGGTATTCTGCTCGTCCTGACTGCGGGTGTCGCACGGAACTATGATCAGATGTGGTTCGGCGATTCCGCATATTGGCTGTTTGGGCCGCTGATATTCTCTATTTTCTCGGGCCTTTGGCTAAAGCTGTTCGTGCTTGATGCGTGGACCGGGCGCTCCCTGTTGCTTCCCGGGGGCCTGCAGGAGCGGAAGCCTGACGATGAATCACCGCCAAAGCGGGCTGCGATTCATGCTTCCGTCTCGTTCTTCGGCCTCTTTTGGATGACAGCGCCGGTTGCCTGGCTGTATGCCATTCCGGTCGAGCGGTGGTGCGATGAAGTGGAGGCGGCAAAATGGAATCTGCGTCTGCTCGGGGTCGTTGCGCTGTGGCGGGTCCTTCTGATGAGCCGAGTGGTTTCCGTGATCGGCAAATGGCCCTTTCTCTACAGTTTCGGCAGGGTGCTGTTGCCTGCTGCGATGGAGGCGGGGGCCCTTACGATGGTGGGAAAGATGATCAGTCGCAATCTGATGGCGGCGATGGCGGGCTTGCGGATGTCGCCGGCGGAGCGGGTGTTGGATGAAGGCTACGATTTCGTGCTTTCCGCGGTCTTTCCCGTCTTTCTCGGGGCTGTGCTCATCGTTGCGATCTACTCCCTGCGGGGGCGGGTGAAAACATCCCAATGGAAACCGGTCCCGTCCACCGGCGGGGACAAAATGCCGTGGCTCTTTTTGCTGATAGTGGCGGGCCTTTGGACAGGGGTTTCCCTGCCCGCTCAACAGGAACAAAAACTCAGCAGGGAGGCGAAGGAACTGGCGGCGGAGAAGAACTGGGCCGGACTGCTAACATTTCTCTCAAAGCACGAAAAAAGCGATTTCTCACCCTCGCGCGCGCTTCCTCCCGCAATCTTCGAGGCAGGGATCACAGGAGAACTTCCTGACTTGTTCGCAGGCATGTCTTCTCAGACTGCGCCCTGGGTACGCAGCCATTACCTGCAACGTCTGGGCAGGCTTCTTTCCATGGCGGACTACCGGAAGCGTTTCAACTATGTGGAAGCAGGCAGATTGGTGACAAGCCTTGGCGGGCTTGAAGAGGGACCGGCGTTCGCCAAAGAACATGAATCGCTCCTGCGGGAAATCCTCGAATCGCCTCTCAAAGACGGTGACCGGACGGATGGGGGTGAGAAAGAGGTATACGATCGGGCGCACATCGTCCTGGAGGAACTCCTCAAGAAAGCCGGAGGGGCTCCTCCGTGAAGATCGGCCTCATTTCGATGAGCGGCGTGCGGGTGAAAAGCGCGGAACTGGCCGCGCTGGGAGTGACGCTTCCCGGGTTCATCCGGCGGGGGAAGGTAATCGCCTCGCTCCCGTCCCTGGGATTGTTGACGGTGGCCGCCCTGACGCCTCCAGAGCATGAGGTTTCCTATCATGAGATCATTGAACCGGGCGAAGCGGAGGCTCTGCCGGACTATGATCTGGTTGGAATTTCAGCGCTGACGGCGCGCATTGATGCCGCCTATCAGGTGGCGGGAGCGTATCGCTGCCGCGGGACAAAGGTGGTGATGGGAGGTTTGCACGTTTCAGCACTGCCGGAGGAGGCTATGTCACATTGTGATGTCGTTGTCACCGGCGGGGCCGAGGTGGCCTGGCCGCAGGTGGTCCAGGATGCGGTGGCGGGAAAGTTGCAGCGCCGCTACGACGGGGCCCGCGCCGGGGTCTTCACTCCGCCGCTGTATGTCAGGCCGCGCTTTGATTTTCTCGCCGGACGCGAATACAACCGCGTCACCGTTCAGACCTCGCGCGGCTGTCCGCGGGACTGTGAATTCTGCGCCTCCAGTCCGCGCATCACCTCCCGCTTCAATCAAAAGCCGGTCCCGCTGGTTATCGATGAAATCCGTGAGGCACGCCGCCATTTCAAAGCGCCGTTCTTCGAATTCGCCGACGACAATACGCTCCTCAACAAATCCTGGGGCCGTGAATTCCTGACTGAACTGCGCAGAGAGGAAATCCGCTGGTTTACGGAGACGGATGCTTCCGTGGCAGACGATCCCGCCCTTTGTGATCTGCTGGCGGAATCCGGCTGCCGTCAGGTGCTCATCGGCATGGAGAGTCCCCGGGCCGGGGATCTCGAAGGGATGGACCCGCAGCAGTGGAAGCGCACCCGCGCGCCGGAGGGACGCCGCGTCATCGATGAACTGCAGTCCCGCGGCGTCAGTGTAAATGGATGTTTTATCCTTGGTTTGGATGCGCAGACGCCGGACATTTTTCCCGTGCTGCGGGACTTCGTGCGCAACTCCGGTCTGGCGGAAGTGCAGATCACAGTCCTGACGCCTTTTCCGGGAACGGCCCTCTATTACCGCCTTCGCGGGGAGGGCCGCCTCCTGCGGGACTGCCGCTGGGATGCCTGCACCCTCTTCGACGTTTGTCATCGCCCGCAGCGCATGACCGTGGAGGAACTGGAAACCGGACTTCGCTGGCTCTTCGAGGAACTTTACTCGCCGTCGGAAACCGCGAGCCGGAAACGGACCTTCGTGAGGCAGGCGGCGGCAGCTGTCCGCGGGTCTACTGCGCCATAAACTCCGGAATCAAATAGACGCGTCCCGGCTGAAGGCGCGGGAGAAGACGGTCGGAGAGGTCGATTTCCAGGCGCTGGGTGTTGGAGGCGCTTTCTTTCATTTGGGTGAGCAGGCTCAGCAGGTTGAAGCCGGTTGAGCGGGAATACGAAACGACGGCGGAATCGGTGAGTCCGGCTTTCTCACGGGCCAGTTGCCATGCGTCCTCGATGTAGCCCGTGCGGTCCACCAGTTTCAGATTCACGGCATCCGCGCCGCTCACGATGCGGCCATCGGCGATTTTCGTCCGCAGTTCCTCCACCGGGATTCCGCGCGCGGCGGCGACGATGCCGGTAAAGCGGTCGTACGTTTGCATGACCATGTCCTGGATGTACTTCTCCTCTTCAGGAGTGAGCGGGCGGTGTCCGCCAAAAGTATCCTTGAAGGCGCCACTGCGAAAGACCCGCATGGTCAGGCCCGCTTTTTCGAGAAGTCCGTTGTAGCCGAGCGTCTGGACGATGACACCGATGCTTCCTGTCCAGGTGTTCTCATTGGCGACGATCTTT
>DATAIE010000726.1:0-2269 GCA_036262875.1 Verrucomicrobiales bacterium | reverse complement strand
AGACTGCGGCTGTTTCACTCCGGACGGCCGGTTGTTCTTCGCGGGTCAGGGCGATATCTGGGAGGGGGCCATCGTTCCTGATGATGATCCCAATTCCCGCATTGCGACCCTCGTTGGCGCCCGCATCGCGCCCGTGGCTCTTTTGAATACCGACAATGCCAACGCCGGGAGTATGGCCGTCGATGGGCTGGCCCCGGCGGGGAAGTGGCTCTATGCCGGAGTGCGCGGACGGCACATGGGCTGCATTCTTCGTGTGCCCATTCCGGCCAAAACTCTTTATGGTGAAGGTTCCGGCGACTTCCCGGAGCCCAAAGTTCATCTCAAGGCGATGAGTCATGCTTTGGAAAAAACCGAAGTGATCGTTCCTGACACCGGCGGCCTGACGTCATTCTGCGCGTGCGAGGCCGAGGGCCAGCCGCGCGTGTTTTATCGCGGGGAGAGCGATGAGAAGGGAATAGGTCTGTGGCTTTGGACCGGTGCCGGCGAACCCAAAAGGATCGCGAACGAGCCCCGGGACTAATCCGCCTTCTTTTTCTTATCGGTCAGATATTTCCGAACCGTCACGGGATCGTCGGTCGGTGGCTGACAGGCGGTGCCGGTGCAGACATAGGCGGTGGGTTTTCCATCGCGGGCGGTCATTTGCCGGGCCACGGGTTCCACCGGACCGGTCGTGCCGAGGATCACACGATGCGGCTGATAAAGGCGGTGCGCGGCGCGGAGCAGCGTGCGCCCCTCCGCCGGGTCTCCGGCGATGACCGCGCGGTAGGGTTCGCGCGCGGCAAAGGCGGCTGCCTTGAGCATGAGAGGCACGGCCTGGGGTGTTTCGGTGAGACGCGTGTGGAAGGCCTTGAGTGATGCCTCGGCTTTCTGACGCAGGGGTGCCATGTCCGTGATGGCGGCCAGACGCAGCAGAGCGAGGATGGCGACCGAATTCCCGGAAGGTTCGGCGCTGTCGTAGTCATCCTTCACGCGGAAGATCAAGTCAGAGGTGCCCGTACTGGTGTAGAAGCCGCCGCTCCTGGGGTCGTAGAACTTTGCAGTCATGCCCTCCGCGAGCGAAACGGCGAATTCGAGCACCGATGCATCCAGAGTGGCTTCGTAGAGATCGATGCAGCCATCCAGATAAAAGGCGTAGGCGCTGAGGAGCTGGGCGGAATCCCGGGCTCCATCGCGCCAGCGGTGATAGAGGGTCTTCGTGGAGGCGTCCCACAGCGTGGCCTTCACAAAGGCGAAGTTCTTCTTCGCGGCGGCAAGGGCCTCCTTGTGGTCGAGGATGATCGAGGCCCGGGACAAGGCTCCCAGCATCAGGCCGTTCCACGAGGTAAGCACTTTGTCATCGAGGTGCGGGCGCACGCGTTTCACCCGGAGGTCGAAGAGCTTTTGTTTCACTGCCGCGAGACGTTTGGCATCCGCCTCACTGAGCTTTGCCTCCGGCTTGATCACGCTGAGGACGTTCTGGCCGGGAAGGGGATCCGGGTGGCTGTGATCCTCGAAGTTTCCTTTCTCCGTCACCCCGAAGTAATCGCAGGCCCACGCTCCGTCCTCCGCGCCGAGCACCTCCATGAGTTCCTTTTTCGTCCAGCAGTAGAATTTGCCCTCGTGGCCTTCACTGTCGGCATCTTCGGCGGAATAGAAGCCGCCGTCTTTGTGTGTCATGTCGCGGAGGAGATAACGGATAACGTCGCGCACGGTGTCGTGATACCGTTCTTCACCACTGACCAGACCGGCGTCGAGGTAGAGATGAATCAACTGCGCGTTGTCATAGAGCATCTTCTCGAAATGCGGCACGAGCCATTTTTCATCGACTGAGTAGCGCGAGAACCCGCCGCCGATCTGATCGTACATACCGCCGGCGGCCATCATGCGGCAGGTGTGGAGGACCTTGTCTGTAAGCGCCTGATCCTGATTGTGTGCGGCGGCGAGGAGCAGCAGTCCGGGCACCTGTGGCTGGGGAAACTTTGGCGCGCGGCTGAAGCCGCCCCACTGCGGATCGTAGCCTTTTGCAAAGCCGGTCGCTGCGGCGGTGACCAGGTTGTCGGGCAGCTTGGCGTCCGCGCCGCCGGCCTTGCCCTCGTTCATGTACTTCTCCAGTTCGGAGGTGAGATTGTTGGCGTCTTTCTCGAGTTCGGCGCGGTTGTCGCGCCAGAGTTCATCGACACGCTGGAGGGTGAGGATGAACTTTTGAGTGGGGAAATAGGTGCCGCCGTAGAAAGGTTTCCGGTCCGGGGTGAGGAAAACGTTGAGCGGCCATCCGCCGCCCATTTGCATG
>DATAIE010000725.1:0-2964 GCA_036262875.1 Verrucomicrobiales bacterium | reverse complement strand
TGCGTGAGGCAAGTGGACTGCCGGAGCGCACTTTGCGCGCCGCCGGGTTATTCACAATCGGGCAGGGGGAGGGCTTTTGGGAAGCCGCTCCTGCCCGCTTATGATTAACGCCGGGACTGGTATCGGACTGCTGCAAGCATTGCAGCTTTGCAGGATGATGTGCGTGGAGCAGGCCGCTTTTCCCGCGGGGAAATTCTGCGTTTTCCCGGCGGATGGCGTTGAGCAGCAGGCTTGCCGCATGGAGCGGCTAGCGCCTCCCGTTAACAGTTGAACCCCGGGCGGGAGCCCGGTGCTTACAGGCTCTCTGTGAGTCTACAGCCGGCGGATGAGGTGTTCCAGCGCCAACACGCTGTAGGCGGTCACCAGGATGCTGTCTTTCTCCATCCAGCGCCCGGTTTCATTCGACCATGAGCCGTCTTCTTTCTGAAGGTTGAACATCTGCTTCGCCAGTTCCGAGCGCCAATTGATGCGCTTGCCGTCCGGGGTTTCGACGAAGTCCATCTCTGCGAGGCTCATCGCTTTCGCCATGGTGTGATAGTAGTAGAAGAGCCCTTCCTGGCCGATGCCCGGGTTTTCCTTCACCGAGTAGTTCTTCGAGAGCCACTCTTTCACCGCCTTGATGCGCTGGTCTTTGGGATCGAGCTCCGCGTAGATGAAGCTCAGCAGGCCCGCGTAGCTCATGCTGCCGTAGGAGCGCAGTGCGGTCTTGCCGTTGCCGAGGTCATCCGGCTTGGGGAGCTTGCTCTCGCCCGGCTTGTAGATGAACCCGCCCTTGTTCTTCGCGTCGTCGGAAACCCAGGTCGACTTGTTCGTCGCGGCGAGGTTCTGGCATTTGGAAACGAACTCGATCGCCGCGGCGTAGTTGAGCTGCGGTTCATTTTTTAACGCGGGATCGTCCTGAAGATAGAGCCGGGCGTAATACAGCGCCTCCAGGGCAAAGTGGGTATTGCTCAGGTCCGACTTTGGCGTGGTGCCGTAGCCGATGCCGCCGTCGTCCACCGTGTCATCCTTGCCCTTGTCGCCGTTGTCGATTTGTCCGCCCACGAGAAAACGGCGGGCTTTGAGAATGGCATCGCGGTATTTGTTCTCGCGACCGGCCACGGTGAGGGCGGTGAGGGCGAGGCTCGTATTGTAGTTCGCCAGTTTCCCCTCTTTGCAGATGCTGCCGTCCGCCATTTGGCTGGAGAGCAGGAATTCATAAGCTTTTTTCGCCTCGTCCGGCATCGGCTTGCCCTTCAGGGCCGGGTCTCCCATGATCGCCATAGTGGCGAGGGCGGTGAAGGCCGGGGTGTCCGCAGCGCCAAACACACCGGTGGCGGCGTCCTGTTTGGTCTTCAAATAGCGGATGCCTTTGGTGATGGCCGCCTGCACTTCGTTGCGCAGCGACTCATCCGCCGTTTGGGCGGGAGCACCGGTCCGGAGAAAACCCAGCGTGAGCGAACAGACGAGACCGGCGAGAATGGATTTACGTGTCATGGGAGGTGGAGTAGGAAGAGAAAATCAGAAGGTGTAACGGAGCAGGAAGCGTCCGTCCTGGCACCTGTTTTGGATCAAAAATTGACCATCCATTCAGCGGACCGCACCCTTTCTGCGCGGAGCCGTTTTAGGAGGTGTGCCCTTCGTGGGGGCTGGCTTTGCCTCAGCGGGCTTTTTTTCCGGTTCGGTTTTTTCCGCGCCGGCCGGTTTCGTTTCCTCCTGCTTCAGCGAGGTGCCCGCCACCGGCTTGAAGATGAGCGTCACGGGTGTGCCCTTGGCCGGCACCGCCGGATCATTCACCCACACGTCATCCAGATCGTTGCCGTCGCGCGGATTGTTCACCAGGCAGCCGGGGTCCACATACAGGCCCAGGATGCTGCCCGTCTGCTCCGCGAGAAACGATCCGTCCGGCATCACCGGCGTGCTGGTGTAAATGAACGGCTCCGTCGTGATCTTCGCCTTCTTCTCGATCTGGTGCAGCCAGTTCTCCACGCGGAAATTTTGCATCTTCCCGTCCTGGTCCTTCCATTCCACCCACACCTCCACCTGCGATGACGGGGGATTCACCGCACCCTTCACCGGCACGCCGCCGCGCTCCGGTTGCGAAAAATCGAAGAACACATCGCTCTTCTTCCAGTTCAGCAGCAGCAGCACCACATTCAACTCGAACGGCTTCACCGCCGTGCTGAAGAGCGACTCATGGACCTTGCCCGTCTCGTGCACCAGCACGTATTCCAGCAGCCCCTCGCGCATATTCACCTTGCACGGGATGCGCACCTCCCGCGTCTTTTGATCGAATTCCATCGTTCCCAGTTTAAAACGGGTGCCGTCGATCTTCTGGATCGCCTTGGTGGGATCCTCGGGAGGTCCGGGTTTCGCTGAACTGTCGCCTGGAAATTGAGCCGGCGCCGCCGCCGGGAGGGACAACACCATGCCGGCGGCGAGCAAACAGAGAGCGCGGAAAGATTTCATGACGAGCCCATCCTAATTCCCTCCGGCGGAAAAGTGAACCGAATAGCCGGGATTTCTCCGGTCAAAAATTGGGCATCCGTTCCAACTCCTCCCCGGTGAACTTCCCGCTTCTTTCCTTTGCACATCTCCGGGCTGTCGGCATATGCCAAACTCATGTCCGACGCCCGCAGTCAACTCCTCTCCATTCTCCGCCGCAAGTCCGTCATGTATGGCGACTTCACGCTCGCCTCCGGCAAAAAGAGCGACTTCTACTGTGACGCCCGTCTCACCACACTCGACCCCGCAGGAGCCATCCACCTCGGTGAAGTGGGCTGGGCGCTGGTGAAGGAGCAGGCGGCGAAACTGGGCGTCGCGCCTGTTGGCATCGGCGGTCTCACCATGGGTGCCGATCCCGTGGCCCTGGCCATCGGCATCGGAGCCGCTCGCGCGGGGGCTGACCTCCAGGTATTCTCCATCCGCAAGCAGGCCAAAACCCATGGCCGCGGCAAGCTCATCGAAGGCAACTTCAAATCCGGC
>DATAIE010000724.1:0-3726 GCA_036262875.1 Verrucomicrobiales bacterium | reverse complement strand
GTGCTGCTCGCCGGATTTCACCCATCCGGATCCTGCGTTCCGCGAGAGGGAAATCGAGAAGGAAAAGCGCTGGATTCGCATGTCGGCTGCGCTGGGGTGCGGCTACTGCCGGGTCCTCAGCGGCCAGCGCCGTCCGGAGGTGAGCCGGGCGGACGGCATTCGCTATACCGCCGAAAGCATCCAGGCATGCCTGCCGTTCGCGCAGGAGCACGGCGTCACGCTGATTCTGGAGAATCACTACAAGGACGATTTCTGGGAATATCCGGAGT
The DNA here is from genome assembly GCA_036262875.1 of Verrucomicrobiales bacterium. Taxonomy (GTDB): domain Bacteria; phylum Verrucomicrobiota; class Verrucomicrobiia; order Verrucomicrobiales; family V1-33; genus V1-33. Next base: position 3,457 of record DATAIE010000724.1, on the reverse strand, counting down.
TTGCCCAGGCGATGGACGTCTTCTGCGATGTCGTCGCGGCGATCGATCACCCGAATTTCGGCGTGAACTATGACCCCAGCAACACCCTCATTTTTGGCGAGGACCCTATTGAGCTTTTACGCCGCGTTTTGAATCGCGTGGTCACCATGCACGCCAGCGACCGCTACCTGGCGGAAGGCACCCTGGAGGACCTGCGCCGCGAAGAGGGCGGGGTGGTGGGCTACGCAAAACGTCTCCGCCACGGTGAGATCGGCAAGGGACTCAACGATTACGATACCATCTTCTCCATGCTCAGCGGTGCCGGCTTCGATGGCTGGGTGAGCATCGAGGACGGCGTGGATGGATTCGAGCAGTTGAAAAACAGCGCTCTTTTCCTCCGCCGCAAGTTCTCCGAATACTGGCCCGCCTGACTTCCCGGCAATCGTTCCTCTAACTCTTTTTCATGGCTCTTCTCGATCGTTTCTTTTCCATTGGTTTTATTCGTAAAGGCATCTGGCGTCTCTGGTATCCATTCGTTACCCGCCGCATCCGCGGCGACGATATTCTCTTCCTCAACTACGCCTTCGAATCGAATCCGCCGGTGGATTTGCCGCTCTCGGACGAGGACGAACCGAATCGCACCAGCATCCAGCTCTACCACCACACGGCCACTCAGGTGGACCTGAAGGGGAAAGAGGTGCTGGAGGTTAGTTGCGGTCACGGTGGCGGAGCCTCGTGGATCACCCGCACCCTCGACCCGGCAAAGTATACCGGCCTGGACCTCAATCCCACCGGCATCCGTTTTTGTCAGGACCGGCACAAGGTGGACCGCCTCAACTTCATCCAGGGAGATGCGCAAAAGCTTCCGTTTCCTGACAACTCGCTGGATGTGGTCATCAATGTGGAGGCCTCCCACTGCTATCCGGATTTCCCGAAATTCCTGCGGGAAGTGAACCGCGTCCTCCGCCCCGGCGGACATTTCCTTTATGCGGACTTCCGTTTCAGCGATCTCTTTGAGGCATGGGACAAAGCGATTGCGGAGGCCCCGCTTAAGCTCATCCAGTCGCGTGTCATCAATCCCGAGGTGCTCCTCGGCATGGACCGGAACGAGAAGCGGAACCGCGACCTTGTCGCCAGGCACCTTCCCCGGTTCCTTCACGGGCTCGGCCATGACTTCGCCGGCGTTCCCGGCTCGCGCATCTATGTCGCCATCCAGAAAGGCGAGCTTTCCTACCGGTCCTACTGCTTCCAGAAAGCCGTTCCGTAAACTTGAGTCCTCATGAGCCTCACCGTCGGATATATCTCAGAAGGGAAGCTGTTCATCATTCCGCCGGACGGAAAAGAGACGGAAGTCAAATCGGCCTTTGTGGACAGCCTCAAGGACCGGCTGCAATCCATCAAGAACCGCCGCGAGTGGAAGATGAGAGGCACGGGTGCCATGTTCGCACGCGGCGGGCTTCCCATCTCTCCCGGCGTATTTGATGTGGATCAGTTCGACGCAAAGTTTTCCGCGGTTTGCCGGAGCACGGAGCCAGGAGCGATTCTGTATGCCATCGACGCCGGCGACGTGCACGGCATTTTCAGCTATTCCGTGGCGGAGAAAGAGGAACAGCGGCTGGTGCATGGTCCGTCCCGGCGGTTTTCGTGGCTGCAGGCACACTCCGGCGGAGAAGAGGTCGCTGTGGCGGTCACCCAGCAGGATGGCACCGGCTGTATCGGTCTGTTGCGGCCGGGAAAAGGCGGTGGAGTTCGCGAAATCACCGAAGGGGATGCCATCGATTCCTATCCGGCATGGGCGCCTGGCGACGGGCGCAGCGTCGTCTATCAGTCCAGCGGCATCGCCCGCCGCGACGGGCAATGGGCGGGGCTGGGACCGGCGGCACTCCAACAACTGGACTTGGAGCGGGGCGATCTGGAATCGCTCAGCCACGACGAATCGTTTGATTACCTTTGCCCCTCGTTCGGAGCCGCCGGTGAATTGTATTACATCCAGCGGCCCTATGAACGCATCGCACGAACGAAGCCCCACGCCGTTCTCAAAGACATCCTGTTCTTTCCTTTCCGCCTCATCCGGGCCGTCTTCGCGTTTCTCAATGTCTTCTCCATGTTCTTCAGCGGCAAACCCCTGAAGACCGCCGGAGGACCGGCGCGCAAGGGACCCGATCCAAAGGCGATCTATCTCTACGGGCGCTGGGTGAATGTTCAGGAACAGCTCAGCAAAGCGCAGCCCGAGGACGCCATCTCCGCGGTCCCCCGCTCATGGGTGTTGAAACGCCAGGCCCCGGGCGGCGATTTCGCTTCCGCGGAAACGATCGCTTCCGGTGTAATGGCCTATACCGTCGCGGACGACGGCACGCTGCTGTATTCCGACGGTCGTGCAGTCTTCAAGCTCCCCGCCGGAAGCCGTTCCGCCGTGAAGATCAGCCCGCGTCCGCTGGTGACGTGTCTGTTCGCTGCGAAGCTGTAACTGTTTCCGTTAGATCACGCCGTCAGAGGCAAAGGACCGCGAACGCCGCGGAACGCGGCGCGGCTTCTTCGGCTCCTCGACCGGATCTTCGTCGCGCTCAAAGAGCGAGCGAACGTCGTCCAGACCGAGATTGCTGGTGAAGCTTTCGTCTCCGAGCACGCCCGTGACGAGCTGCTGCTTCTGGTGCTGCAGCCGCCGGATCTTTTCTTCGACGGTATTCCGCGCCAGCAGCCGGTAGGCGATGACCGGATTCGTCTGTCCGATCCGGTGCGTCCGGTCGATGGCCTGCTGCTCGACCGCGGGATTCCACCAGGGATCGTAGAGAATCACATAGCTGGCGGCCGTCAGGTTGAGACCGGTGCCCCCTGCCTTAAGGCTCAGGAGGAAGACGTTAGGATCCTTGCTCGTGTGGAAGGTGCGCACGACTTCGCTCCGGTCCTTCGTTTGACCCGTGAGGAGCAGGTGCGGGCGCTCCTCCTCCACGAGGCGCGCCTTGATGATGTCGAGCATCGAAGTGAACTGCGAGAAGACGAGCACCTTGTGATTCGCCTCGCGGAGTTGATCGAGGATGTAAAACAGCGCAGTCAGCTTGGCGCTGGTCTTGTCCATGTGCTGTTCGTCGGCGAGTCCCGGGTGGCAGCAGATTTGGCGCAGGCGCATGAGCCCCTGGAGAATGGCGAAGCTGTTTTGTTTCACCTCGGCATCGGAACCGAAGCCCAGCACGAGCCGCTGCATCTTCTGAAGCTCGGCGGTGTAGAGTTCCTCCTGTGCCTCTTCCAGATTGCTGTAGATGTCCTCCTCCGTGCGGCTCGGCAGGTCCAGCGCCACCTGGCTCTTCGTCCGTCGCAGCAGGAAGGGGCGCAGTCTGGCACTGAGCCTCACCTGAGCGCCCGTGTCCTTCCGGCGGTCAAAGCGGTCGCGGAAATACTTCCGGTTCCCCAGCACGCCTGGCATCGCGAAGGCCATGAGACTCCACACATCCAGCAGGCGGTTTTCGATCGGCGTACCGCT
>DATAIE010000723.1:0-2944 GCA_036262875.1 Verrucomicrobiales bacterium | reverse complement strand
ACGACGGCAATTCCCGCAAGTCCGAGACTCATCAGAAAAATACAACTCCCGCCATCGGGCACAGAGGCGGCAGGACCGCCCGTGGTAGTGGGAACTGTATGGCTGGCCCACCCGGCCTCTGAGTCGCTGGAGCCACCCAGATCAGCGGTAAAGAGCCGGAGATTGCGCGCCTCTGTTTCTCCGGGAGTAATCCAGGGATCTCCCCCGTCCAGGCCGATGGGATCGGAATAGAACCCATAAGATATTCCCGGTGCGGGCCCGGCATCGGCGAGCGTCAGGTCCGGATACCAGTAGAGACGCAGCGGGTCTCCCTCATCCCATGTGAAGCCCGCGGACGAAAAGTCCGCAAAAGCGAGGTTGGGAGTAATGTCGGAAAGCAACCCGCCGCCCAGCGTTTCCAGGTTCCATCGCGCCAGTTCGATCTCATCCCCCGTGGCAAACAGATTGCCGGAGGGACCGTGAAAGTCGCCATCTCTGGCCACTGTGAGAACGACAATCCCGGTGGAGGGCATGGGCGCCGAACCGTCGGCATTGCTGAGAACTCCCGCATCGACCGAAAAGATGACGGCGGAGGAGGTAAGGGGCCCGATGGCGAAAAAGGCGGTAATCCAGGATGGGAATTTCATAGGAGGGTGTGCTTAGTAGTTTGGAAGGTTGAGCCAGGAGGGCGGGATGGAGCCGGCGCTTTTCCGAATCATGAATCCGGTGCCCGGCGTGAAAAGAAGAGCGGAGTCAAAGAGAGCGGTCCCTCCGCCGACTTTGCGCCATCCGTTGTTCCAGTAGAAGTAGATGGCGGAGGGGGACTTATTCAGCCGGGCGAGCGCGTTGTCGTATATATAGAGCTCGTCGGTCCGGTTGAGGATCGAGGGGCTGGCGGCAAAAGCGCCGCTGGAGGCAAGTCCGGAAGCGGCCAGCGTGAAAGCGGTGGGCCGCTGCAATCCCAGGAAGTTGTCCCGCTTCGATGACGGATTCACACCCAGAGGCGTTTGCAGACGGGCGGTGACCACTGCGCCGTTCGAAAGCATCTCCGTCGCCGCCGGGATATTGTGACGGACGATGAACAGACTGTCCGGCAGGAGCACCTGATTGTTCTTCGCCGCCAGTGATGCCCCCTCTTCCACCCAATCGCCATTGAGGCAGTAGAAGACCTTCGGCGTGCCGCCGGCGAGCGTCAGCGCATTGAGATCCGGCAGAATGATCTCCGAGCGCAATTCAGCAGTGGATGGCGAGACGTGGACTCCCGCTCCGGCGGGAAACAGCGTGCCCAGCGTCCAGTAGGGGATGATCGCCAGCCGGTCATTGGCGGCAGCGTTGAGCGTTCCTCCGTCGAGGTCCACGGTAAGGCTGGTCGCATCGTTCGCGGAAACCGGAAAGCTGCTGCCGGCACCGGCGCCGGAAACGATGAGGACATAAAAGGTATCGTCCTGCGGGCCGCCATGATTGACGAACTGGCCGGGCGACCAGGGTGTGACTCCTTTGACGGTGATCACATTCCCCGTCACGCTTTGGACGACAGCGGTGGCCGCCGCGGGACGGGCAAACGGCGTCGAGAGATAGGAGTCCGAATTGCCCGGAAGTGTCAGCCGCTGAAAGCCGGACAGTCCCGGCGACAACACCTGAGCTCCCGCATGGATTACCGGAAGAGTGAGTCCGGTGAGGAGCAGAGACCTGAGAGAAAGAGAAGGGTTCATATAAGTCCTGGCGGAATGATGTTAGGGAAGCACGGTGACGCGATAGATGCGGTTCGGGATGCCGATGGCACCGGGATCTGAAAGAGTGACCAGCGCCCCTGTGCCCGTGACACTGGCGGCTACGGTGACCCACGCTCCGGCGGGGAACGAATTGTTCGCCTCCACTTTGTAGAGTTTGCCGTTCACGGTGTTGAGTTGCATCGTGACCGAGCCGTCAGGCTGCAGCGTGAGACCGGCGACCTGCGGTGTGTCCGCTCCGGATTTTGGCGTCGTGCCGGCGAGATACTCCTGCAGGTTGGTCAGGCCATCGCCATCTCCGTCGAGGGCGGCATCGGCGGGATTCTTGCGATCAAGACCGTTGGCGATTTCCCACTCGTCAGGAATGCCATCGTGGTCCGAGTCCGCCGCTCCCTGTTTGAAGATCGTATAGGTATCGGGGATTGACCCGTTCTCCCGCAAGAACGTGGCATCCAGACGGGGGCCGTTCACATCGAGGACGAGCGAGCCGAGGTTGTTGAGCGAGATGAAGTAAGCCGGGTGGTTCAGCGAACCTCCACTGATTTGCCCCGACGAACCTGCCACCGAGTAGACCGTTCCAAAGTGATCACGCGGACCTGTGAGGGGCTTGGTATACGCCCCGGTGCCGGAAGGCCGTCCGCTCCCCGCATCCAGCTTCATGGAAGCCGTGAGGGTGCCGGACGAGCCGTAGTGCCCGTCGAGCAGATAGGATCGCTCATAGCAGTGGCTGTGACCGTTGAGCACGAGGTCCACACCGCCGGCTTCGAGGATCGGATTGAAATTCTGCCGCATTTGAATGAGCTCCGTCTCCGAGTCGGAATTGTGAGAGCCCTTCGTGTAAGGCGGATGGTGGAAGATGCAGATGATCCACGTCGCCGTGGTGCTCGCGAGGTCCGCCTGGAGCCAGGTGGCCATGGCTCCCGTGGAGGAGCGGCTGGCAGTCATGGAATCGAGGCTGATCACGTGAACGTTTCCATAGTCGAAGGAGTAGTAGTGCTCCGTACCGGAGGCCACGCCGCCGCATTCCCCGGCGGTCGGGAAGGTGTAGACGTTGAAATACGGATAGGTATCCACGAACGCCGTTGCCTGGTCTGTTTCGTGATTGCCGAGGCAGGACCAGAAGGTCGTCTTGCGCAGCATCGCCGAATACATGTCGAAGACGGCGCCCTGAAACTCCGTGTCCGTCCCCGCGTTGTAGGCGTTGTCACCCAACTGGAGTGTGAAGTCCGGCGTGC
>DATAIE010000722.1:0-4824 GCA_036262875.1 Verrucomicrobiales bacterium | reverse complement strand
TTTATTCCAGCCAGGCGAGCCTCATGGAACTGCTGCCGCGGGTGGACCTCGTGGTGGGGGCCGTGCTTGTGCCGGGCGCAAAGGCCCCGAAACTCATCACCCGCGAGATGCTCAAGAAAATGCCGGAAGGCAGTGTGCTCGTGGATATTGCGGTGGACCAGGGCGGTTGCGCGGAAACGACGCGGCCCACTACGCACAATCAGCCGACCTACGTGGAGGAGGGCGTCATCCACTACTGTGTGGCCAATATGCCGGGTGCCTATTCCCGCACGGCCACTATGGCCCTGACAAACGTCACCCACCGGTACCTCGGACTTCTCGCCGATCACGGCCTGGCAGAGGCCTGTCGTCTGAAACCGGAACTCCTCGGCGGAATCAACTGCCACGCCGGCAATATCACGTGCCGCCCGGTGGCCGATGCGCATGGGCTTCCGTTTACGGAACTCTCAAGCGCGGGGCTGTAGCATCAGTATCCCGGCGTCACCCCGCCGTCATCAATTCCGGCATCGGCTGCCAGCCGTCGACGAGGTATTGCGGACGCCCGGAAAGATCCGGCAGGGTTACCTGATTCGCGTCGATGCCCAACTGGTGGTAGAGCGTGGCGAAGACTTCGCCAAAGTGCACCCCGCGCGAAGTGATCTCACCGCCCAGTCGGTCCGTGGTGCCAATCACCTGTCCCGTTTTCATCCCGCCTCCGGCGAGCAGTGCGCAGCCCAGTTGCGGCCAGTGATCGCGACCGCCGTCTTTATTGATTTGCGGCGTGCGCCCGAACTCACCCCACGCCACCACCGCCACATCCTTGTCCAGTCCGCGCTCGTGCAGGTCCTCCACCAGGGCGCTCATGCCCTGATCGAACAGGGGAAGATGCGTCAGCAGTTCGCTGTGGTTGTTGCTGTGGAAATCCCATCGGCCAAAATTCAGGGTCACGCACCGCACCCCGGCTTCCACCAGTCTCCGGGCCGCGAGAAAATGCTCGCAGTTTCGCGGGGCGCCGTCGCCATAGTTTTTGGCGTCTCCCTTGCCATACCGTTCGCGCACCCTGGCCGGCTCCCGGCTCAGATCGAGCGCTTCCGTCAGCCGGCTGGAGGTGAGAATGTTGAACGCAGCCTGGGTGAATCCATCGAGTTCCTCCACCGCACCGCTGGCATCCAGCTTTCGCCGCAGACTGTCAAAACCAGCCAGCAGAGCCCGCCGGTCCGCCAGGCGCTCCAGCGTGATCCCGTTCAGTTTCAAATCCTCCATGCCCGGCCCTCCATTCGGTCGAAAGGCGGACTGCGCCGCTCCCAGAAAACCGGGATGCCCCGGCGAGCCATAGGGCGGATGTCCCGCCTTCGGAGCGAGTCCTACAAACGCCGGGATGGCCGGGTCCACCGGTCCCTTCAGTTTGGAGAGAACGGAGCCCATCGAGGGCCAGCCGCCAGGCGGCTGTTTCGTCGCGGGTCGGCCGGTATAACAAATGAACGAGTCATGGTCCCCGCTCGGGGAGCCATACATGGTGCGGATGGGCACCAGCTTGTCCATGATCTTTGTGCAATACGGCATGTGCTCCGAGATCTCGATCCCCGGCACGTTCGTCTTTACCGGTCGATGCGGTCCGCGAATTTCCGCCGGCGCATCCATCTTAAGATCGAACATATCCTGATGCGGCGGAGCCCCTGCCAGGTAGATCATGATCACCGCTTTGTGGGATTTCCGGATGCCGGACAGTTCCTCCGCCTTCAACAGTTGCGGCAGCGAAAGTCCTCCCATTGCCAGCCCTCCGATCCTGAGAAAGTCCCGTCGTGAAACCCCGTCGCAAAGACGTCCGGAGGATTGCCCAAAGATTTTCAGCATAAGGATTTACGGCGTGAGTCTCTCAGTGATACGGGACTGCACGGCGTTCTTTCCGAAAATCAAACCTGGAGGCCTGCACCCGACTCAAACGCGTAGTGTTTCCGCTGACCAAAAAAGGCGGGCAGGGAAGCTTTAGGACGTTGTTCCCGTAAACCTTCCGCCACCTCCGCCCATGACCGCCGTTTCACGCCGCCGCGCGCTGAAGACCCTGTTTTGCTCCAGCGCTGCCCTTGGACTCAATCTCTCTCCGCGCCGTGTGGCGGGGGACGAGATCAACTCCTCCTTCGATCAGCACTTCTTCATCGTGGGGGATTTTGGCAGCATGGACAAATCGCAGAAGGCCGTTTCCGCGGGCCTCATCCGCTACGGCGAGACTCATAAGCTCAAACCTCACGGGCTCTGGCTTCTGGGCGACAATTTCTACAAGGAACTGAAAGGCGGCGTGGACTCTCCGCGCTGGAAGACCGGGTTCGATGACATGTATCCGGCCTCCTCATTTCCAGGCCCGTGCTGGTCCATGCTGGGGAATCATGATTATCACGACACCATCGACGGCGAACTCGCGCAGTTGGAGTATGCGAAAAAGAATCCAACCAGCCGCTGGAGGATGCCTGCCAAGTGGTACCGTGTGGACTGGCCGGCGATCAAGCCGCTCGTGACCGTCCTCGTGCTGGACACCAACTGGCGCAGCATCAACGAATCCATCCACAAGAAATCCATCGGTAAACGCAAGCCGTGGTGGATCTCACCGGAGGAGGAATCCGCGCAGGAGGAATGGCTGAAAACGGAACTCGCCAAACCCCGCGTCGCACCCTTCCTCTTCTGCGCAGGGCATCATCCTTTTTACACCAACGGCCCGCACGGCGACACAAAACCGCTCCTGGATAAATGGGGCAAGCTCCTTCAGGACAACGGGGTGCATCTCTATCTTTGCGGACACGATCATGACCTCCAGCATCTCGAACTGGAGGGGCTCAAGACCTCCTTCGTGGTCTCCGGCGCGGGCGGCGCGCGGCTGACGGAGATCAAGAGCAAGCGCAGCGTACCCTTCGCCAAAGCGGTCTACGGATTCAGCCATCTCCAGTTCGATTCGAAGCGGTTTGTCCTGCGGCATATCGATGCCAACGGCCAGCAAATTCACGCTTTCAGTAAGACCACAGACGGTAAAGTGACAGTGCTCTAGCAAGCCCCCTGTCACCTTCATGAACCGCCGCCATTTTCTTTGCCTTGCCGCCCCCGCGGCCGTCTCGCTGCTGCCTTCCTGCAAGTCCACCAAACCCGCCCCCGTGTCACAACGCCCGGGACCGGCGCTGCCGTCGCCGGGACCCGTGCCGGGCGCGATCGGCTACAATCCCGGGCCCGTGCCGCGCTCGCTGCCGCCGGGCATCCGCCACCGCTGGAGTTCCGCTCAGGTGCGCGGGCCGTTTGCGGCGATGACGTTTGACGACGGCCCGCATCCCGTGAACACGCCGCGCGTGCTCGATATGCTGCGGAGCTGGGGCATCAAGGCCACGTTCTTCCTCATTGGTCAGAATGCCGCCCGTTATCCCGGCCTCGTGCGCCGCATCGTGGCGGAGGGACACGAAGTGGGGAATCACAGTTGGAGCCACCCGGCGCTGGGCCCCATGCCGGACGCCGCCGTGCGGGATCAGTTGCGCCGCACGCACGATGCCATCACCTCCGCCTGCGGAGTGGCCCCGCTTGTTTTCAGACCTCCCTACGGCTCCATCACCGCCGCCCAGCAGGACTGGATCGCGCGGGAGTTCGGTTATCCCACCATCCTCTGGAGCGTGGACCCTAACGACTGGAAGGACCGCAATTCCTCCATCGTTTCCAGCCGCATTCTGAAGAGCGCCCATGCCGGCTCTATCATCCTCGCTCACGACATCCATCCCACCACGGTGAATGCCATGCCCGCTACGCTCCCGGCACTCACCCGCCGCGGGTTGAAGTTCCTCACCGTTTCGCAAATCATCCTGGCGGAGGCTTCGGCTGGAGCGGTTCCGGGCTGAAGGCGAACATTCGGGCCTCTCAAGGCCGGAGCTTGTTATCGGAATCTTACCCGGCCTTGCGAGGCTGGCTCAGGACGATCGCCGCGCCTCTTCAGGGGAAGCTGTTCGTCGCCCGCGAAACAGTTCACACACCTGAGGTGGAAGAGTCCGATCTTCTGGAAGCTGATTGCATTGATCGGCAATGGACGGGTCGGCTCCCCTGGAGAGGAGCAGTTCAGCCATGTCGACGGATTCAACTACCCACAGACAAGTCCAACCGTCGCAGTCCTGTGCATTGATATTTGCCCCGGCATCGAGCAGGAGGCCAACGCATTCAAGGGAGCCGCGTCGGACGGCACCGAACAGAGCTGTTTCCCCGGAGGAAGTTAGATCTACGGCGGCTCCAGCGTTGAGCAGATACTTCACCAGAGCGGCATCTCCGCGGGAAGCGGCCGTTTTTAAAGGCCAGTCGCCCGCGAATGTGGAATTCACGCAGGCACCGAAGCGAAGAAGCAGTGCGATCATTTCAAAACTCGAAGCTTCATGGATAGCTCGGTTTTCATTGGCTCCTGCATTCGCGCCAGCATCGAGCAGGATTTGAGCGGCACGTAAACTGTTTGTGCCGGCGGCCGTTATGAGGGCCGTGTCTCCGTGGTCGTTCAATGAGTCGACGGGGTGACCCATGCCCAGGAGCCATGTGGTCATGTCTGTGTGGTCTTCCCGCGCCGCGTGATGCAACGGGGTCAATCCGCACCGTCCAACCGCGAGTGGGTCGCTGCCCGCATTTAGCAGCGCCTCTGCAAGGTCCACCCGAACGGCTACGACGGCGAGGAGGAATGGTGTTCGGCTCCAACTGTCCCGGTGATCCAATTCAGCCCGAGTCTGGGTTGCAGCTTCGGTTTCCGTTGCCTCTCCCAGGGCGATCTTGAACATGAATGGCGTCCACGTGAGGCCTTCCGGGGGGATGCCGCGTGTTAGATGATTTGGAATATCTTTCCAG
>DATAIE010000721.1:0-2394 GCA_036262875.1 Verrucomicrobiales bacterium | reverse complement strand
CCGCTGCTGCGGGCCCTGGAACTCACGCGCGACGCCACGCCGAACCGCTATTTGCGCGCCCTGTTGACGAAAACGATCAGCATGGTGGGAGAGGGTGGATCGCTTTCCCGGTCGTTAAAAAAGGTGGGCTTTTTCCCGTCGCTCCTGACGGACATGATCACCGTAGGCGAGCAGACGGGGGATCTGGAGCACGCGCTCGAGCGCACCGCCCGCCGGTATGACAAGGAACTGCAGAAGACGATCGACCGCGGTATGGCGCTGGTGACACCGGTGATCATCTTCATCATGGCCCTCATCGTCGGTACGATGGCCTACATGATGGTGAGCATCATTCTGCAATCCGTCACGAGCGTGAAAGGACGCTGACCGCTGGGCGGGAGCCTCGGACCACCGGTGCAGGCTCTCTGCCAACCCACGGCTCAGGCAAAATACTCCAGCAGGGCCGTCAAAGCTCGCGCCCGGTGACTAAGCTGGTTTTTCACCTCCGGCGGCAACTGCCCGAAGGTCTCGCAGTAACCCTCCGGGATGAAAGCCGGATCATAGCCGAAGCCGCTGTCGCCTTTGGGTTCATTGGCGAGGATGCCTTCAACCGTGCCGTGAAAGGCGGCGAGCTTTTCCTGCCGGTGGGCGAGGACGAGGACGCAGCGGAAGCGGGCGCGCCGGTCTTTGCCGCGGACACCGGCGGCGGCGAGTTCAGAGAGGACCTTGTCCAAATTGCCGCGGTCCCCCGCACCGGGGCCGGCATAGCGGGCGGAATAGATGCCGGGCCGCCCGTCCAGAGCGTCCACTTCCAGCCCTGAATCATCGGCCACCACGAGGACCTCCGGTCCCAGAGCAGTCGAGGCCGCCAGGGCTTTGATCGTGGCGTTTTCCTCGAAGGTGAGGCCGGTTTCGTCCGGTGCAGTGAGTTGCGGATGCGCTGTGAGATCCTCCACCTGCCATTGCGTGCCCAGCAGGGTGCGAAACTCCCCGGTTTTGTGAGAATTGTGGGTGGCAATGACGAGGCGGCGCGGGGTGGACATGGTGAAATTATTTCGGTTTCCTTCCGGGAGCCGCGGGGTATGAAACCGGCCCGCTTTTTCCGGCGGTTCCCTTACCGCCCTCCTTTCAATGCAGTCTGCACCCATGAGCAACCCGAAATCCCGTTACAAGACCTTCCTGATGTTTGGCGCTCCAGGCAGCGGCAAAGGCACGCAGGGAGCCATTCTGGGCCGCATCCCCCGGTTCATTCACTGCGCGTGCGGCGACGTCTTTCGCGCTTTGGACACCCGCACTCCGCTGGGCCAGCAATTTGTCCACTACTCCAGCCGCGGCGAACTGGTGCCGGATGAACTGACCGTGCAGCTTTGGAAGGCGAACATCGACAGCCGGGCCGAGAGCCACCTTTTCAAACCGGACATCGATTTCCTCGTGCTCGACGGCATCCCCAGAAACGTGGAGCAGGCGCGCATCATGGAAAGCTACATCGAGGTGCTGCACATCTTCCATCTGTCCTGCCCTGACCGCCAGGAACTGCACCGGCGGCTGCGGAAACGCGCTCTCAAAGACAACCGCTGGGATGATGCCAAGGACGAAACCATCGAGCGGCGCATCCGCACCTACGAAGAGGAGAGCAAGCCGATGCTGCAATACTACCCGGCGGAGAAGGTCACCGAAGTGGATGCCACGCAGCACCCCGCGGTGGCGTTTCACCGCATCCTCAGCAGCATCATCGCGCTGCCGGAATTCACGGATGCCGCCCGCGAGGTGCACTGAGACACGGCAGGCACAGGCTGCTGCCGGCCAGCAGGTGGAAACCTGAGAGGAGAACGTTTTTCCACTTTCACGATGGAGCTTTCCTCTGACCATCGGGCATGCCGCGGCCGGAACTGAGTTTCACCCAGCGCATGCTCATCGGGGGCATGGCGCTGCTGACGGTGTTGCGGTGGGTCCTCGGCATGACGCTGGAGATTTCGCCGGAGGAAGCCCTGCTCGCGGAGTGGGGCCGGCATGCCTCGCCGGTGGGCCTGCACGGGGGATTTGGAACGGCATGGTTTTCGTGGATGAGTACGCTGTTCGCGGGTTGGACACCGCTGGGCGTGAGGTTCTTTGCCCCCCTTCTGGCGGCTGCGGCCAGTGCCGTGCTTTACCGGCTGGTGCGGAGCCTCTCAGGCGACAAGGCTGCGGCGTGGAGCGTGGCGCTGATCAATCTTACGCCCCTCTGGAATTTCGCCGCCACGTTCCTCGAGCCGCAAATGCCGGGGATGCTCATGCTTCTTTGCGGTATGGCCGCTGTCTGGCGGGCGCTGCGGCGTGCCTCCGCATGGGACTGGCACTGGCCTCTGGCCGGGCTGCTGTTTGGCGCAGGCTTCCTTTGCTGGTACGGCACGCTGTGGGGGCCGGTGAGCACGATGG
>DATAIE010000720.1:0-2571 GCA_036262875.1 Verrucomicrobiales bacterium | reverse complement strand
GTTTGGGAGGTGTGGTTAGGAAAGAGGGCGTGTCTTCTGGGAGGGCCGCCGCGGAAGGGGCGGTGGCCGCGGGGAGCCGTTCAACAAACGAAGACTGCCTCCTGGCGACAAGTCGCCGCACATCAAAGCGGTGACAAGTCCCCGCAGTCCCCGCAGTCCCCGCAGTCCCCGCAGTCCACGCAGTCCACGCAGTCCACGCAGTCCACGGCGCTGCGCGCGGTAAACGGGCACCGGCTTTCGGTGCGTTCCTCAGAATATCGCCTAACACCCCCTTCCTCTCAAACCTCAATCATCGGGCCAAAACCGGATCTTCCCCACCCGGAAATCGTTCGTCCGTCGTCCGCGCGCAGCGCCGTGGACTGCGGAGACTTGTCGCCGAGAGAACAGCACCGGCCCGGCAGCCGGCGTCCCCTCTCTTTAGACGAAGACTCATTGCACCCACCCGCTCCCTGCGGAATGCAAAAACGGAGCGCGGATTTTTTTAATCCGCCCCGTCAACCCAAGTTCCTCAAACAGAACCTCAGCCTGACGGGGCTGACAGGATGTCCGCGCTCCGTTTTCGCCCCTGCTCCTCTCTCCTCCCCTACTCCTGCATCACCGAACACCTCAGCGTTTCGAATCCGGACGGCTCCAGCACTTCCGGAGGGGTGCCGGAGACGAGGGTGGTGAGGAAGCACCGCAGCACCAGCACGCGCATGTCCACGCTTTCCCGCTCCGCCGCGCTGGCGGACTGGTGCAGAGAATTGCGCTCCCGCATTTTGTCGGATTCCGCGCGCATCACTTTGAGGGTGGCGTGCTGGCGGTAAAATTGATAGGCGTAGTCCGTGGCGGCGAGGACATCGCTCCACTGCGCCTTGCGCAGGCTGCCGAGCGGACAGCTCACCATGAAGCTGGCGGCGAATCCGAAGAGTTCCTTCAGTCCGGCCACGGGGGATTCATTTTCCACGTAGGAATCCGCCTGGTTCAGGCTCGTGGCGGCCACCTCCGTGCGCTCAAAAAGCTCCCGGATTTTATCGCAAAGGGCGTGCGGAATGAATCCGCGTTTTCTCAGGAACTCCTCGCGCGTGTAATGCAGGCCCTTTTGGCTGGGCGGGGACTCCAGATAGTCGTCGATGGGGATGCCGTTGATGAGCACGTGCCCGGGGATGCAGTGCGCGGCCTGGGTTTTGGCGCGTTTCCGGCCTCTCCCGCTCTGGCGCAGCGCCTTGCACACACTCACGCAGGCTTCCTCGGAGAGCACGCCGCGGCAGGTCATCATGCCCATGAGCGCCAGCATCTCGGCCACGGTTTTGAGGCGGCTGGCTTCATGGATCTTGGCGGCGGAAAGATAATCGATTCCCCCCTTGGGAATGAGATTCGCCCTCCGGTGCAGCGGACGGGCATCGAAGGGACGGTTCGTGTGATCGCGCTGATCCGGAAGGTCTTCGCGGGAAT
Source organism: Verrucomicrobiales bacterium (assembly GCA_036262875.1). Classification (GTDB taxonomy): domain Bacteria; phylum Verrucomicrobiota; class Verrucomicrobiia; order Verrucomicrobiales; family V1-33; genus V1-33. Next base: position 1,137 of record DATAIE010000720.1, on the reverse strand, counting down.
CTACTTCGTGGTATCCGTGAATAGGCATGGCGGCGGGGCGCTGGGTGGTGAGATCAGCGGGGTATTGTCCTCTATGTGGACGGAGGTGCCAGCAGCAATATTCAGCGGGAGAGGTGGAATCCCGGGCATTTGGAGTGCGGGGGCAAGCGGAGCGCGACACCGCTTTGGAAGATTCCATAGCGGATACCGGGACTTCACCCCCGGCAAAGAGATCCGGCGGGAACCAGGGAAAGAACCGGATAGGCAATGTGTCGTCGAAAGCGGAGTCGCGCTTCGCTTGCCCCCTCACTCCAAAAAGCTCCGGTCGTGCGGTATTTCTCCATGGGTTCGCTGTAAACTCCGCTTTACGGGCCGGGAGCGTCGCCGCATGAGTTTGCCCGCGCTCCTTTGTGTCCCGCGGTTCGCCTGCATGAGTTCCACCGTTCCGATTTTTGACGCCTCCGATGCGTTTCTCACTCCGCTTGTCCAGTATCTGCGCCGCCATCCCAAGCGGATCGTTTTTCCTGATGGAAACGATCCCCGCGTGATCCGGGTCGCGGCGGAGTTGGTGAGGCTGGAGGCGGTGGCGCCCATCCTGCTGGGCAACCGGGCGGAAATTCAGGCCATGGCCCGCGGGGCCGGCATCAAACTGGATTTCATCGGCATCATCGAGCCCGCGCACAGTGCGGACTTTACCCTGTTTTGTGAACGCTTCCGGAAAGTGGAGCGCTACCGCCGGGTGAAGGTCTCGGAGCCTGCCGAGGTGATGGCCAAGCCCGGCTACTACGGCACCATGATGCTGCAATATGGCTACGCCGACGGTCTCGTGGGGGGCAATCTGACGCTGCCCTCCGCCTACTACCGGGCACTGTTCTACATGCTCAAGCGGATGCCAGGCGTGGACACCGCGGGAAGCTGCGTCCCGCTGAGCCTGCCGCATCGCCCGGACCTCGGCACGCGCGGCACTCTCTTCCTGGCGGACTGCGCGGTGATCCCCGCGCCCACTGTGAATCAGCTTGCGATGCTGGCGGTGGAGACCGCGCGTGTCGCCGGTGCCCTGCTGAATGAAACGCCCCGCGTGGCGATGATCAGCTATTCCACCCGCGGCAGCATGCAGAATGCCGCCACACAGCGCATCATCGCCGCCACCGGCCTCGC
>DATAIE010000719.1:0-3348 GCA_036262875.1 Verrucomicrobiales bacterium | reverse complement strand
AAAGTAGGGAAACAGCGCATGCAGGATATCCTTGGTGCCCCCGGTATTGCCCCGCACATCGATGATCAGCCCCTTGGTATCGCGGAACTTTTGCATCCACTCATCAAACGGGCTTCTCGACCTCTGGCCGGAGGACATTTGCGCGATGCGCAGATAGCCTATGCCGTCGATCTCCCGGCTCTCGCCGCGCGGGAACGTCAGCCCGCGCAGCGGGCGCGACTGCACTTTGACTTCCATCGCGCCGGATGACTTTCCGTCTGCGGATTGCAGCGTCAGTTTGATTTCCTCGTTTTGCGGAAGGCCCAGTTCCGCGCGGAGATAAGTGACATACCGCAGCATTTCCAAAGTGCCGCGCAGGTGCCACTGGGGGGACTCTTTCACCACCAGATACCCGGCCACCTTCATCCATTCCTCCACGGGTTTTCCATCGATGGCCGTGAGCCAAGGATGCCCGGGATCCAGGAATCCGGTGCCGGACGCATTGGCGAGAAAGACCTTTCCCTTATAGCTTCCCGCAATGTAAGGCGCGTAGCCCTCCGGCAGGAATTGTGATTCGTGATGCGCCATGTGGGCATGCCCGTCGCAAAACAAGCTGATCAGCTTGGCAATGCGTATCTCGAAGGCGTTCACCGTGGTGGTGTCATCCAGCGATTGCCGGATGGCATCGAGGGCGGCGCGGTAATCGACGGGCCGCAGTTCCAGATACGCAAAACACTTTGCGAGCACCTGTTCCAGATAATCGAGATCGGCCTCCAGCTTCGCACGCGGAAATTTCTTCGACGAGTCCTCCATCTTCGGCTTCGTGATGAGAAAGGCGTATTCCTTCGGCACCTCTTTCTTTCGTTCCCGCGCGATGTCTTTCGGGTCGAAAATCGCACCCGAAAGCACATGCGTTTTGATGTAAGCGCGCACGACATCCCGGTCAGCAGGAGCAGCCTCGTATCCCTTCCTGACAAACGGGAGCCCCTCCGCGGGCTTTTTCAGCATTTCGCCGTAAATCTGCCATCCCAGCATCGCCATCGTTTTGGCATAGGCTGGGTGCGCCGGCGGTACCTGGGCAAGAAGCTGCGCCGCCTCCGGATAGTCTCCGCGGGATACCGCGGCCATGCCGTCACGATAGAAGTCGCGCTGAGGTGCCTCTCCCGGAAGATAACCGGCAATCTCCAAATCGAGAAACAGGTCACTGCTGCGGGCGTAGGCCTGATGCACTTCCACCGCTACGGTGTTGGCGCCCTCCGTGAGCAGGGAGACCGGAACGGTGAAGGGATGCACGCGATTCTCGTCCTCCTCATCGATCGCCGTCTCAGCCTCCGTACTGGCGTCCACGTCCCCGGCGGGGAGATTGCTGCGGGCCGCCTCTTTTCCGTTGATGTAGACGATGGCACCATCGTCGCGCTGCAAACGAATCTCCAATTTTTCGAACCGTTTGAGGTCCTTCGCGCCTGCCGTGAATGTCGTCCGGAACCATGCCGTGAGAGGCTTGTTGGCCGGATCGGAGCCAAATGACAGCGTGGTTCCCAGGCCTCTTTCACCATAGCCAACCGGGCCTTTGCCGGATTTCCATTTACTGTCATCGAATCCGGGGGCGGTCCAGTCTTTACCCGGCGCTGCCTTACTATCAAAATACCGCCACGTCGTTTTCTCTCCTTTAGACAGCAGCGTGACTTCGGCATGCAGCGAAAACCCTGTTAGAAGCAGGAGGAGACCCGCGGCCGGGACGGTGAGTTTTCCAGGGACATCTCGCATGTTCTCAGGGCAAAGAGGTTGATTGAATCACCCGCAATTCGGCGGAGGGTGACGGTTTCCGCAACTCATGAAGACCTAAGCCGGACCAGACCCATGGCAAATGACAAAACTCCACTGGCTGGCGGTCTCGTGGGACTGCCCCGCATCGTCGAAGGCACAAAGTCCCGCTACGAGGCGGATGTGACCCTGGACGACGAACGCGTCTGGAAGGTGGCATGGGACCGCAAAACGAAGCTCGCCACCGTCTATGATGAGTCGAACACGCTCATTGGCTGGACGGAGCGCGATCCAAGAGAATTTCGTCAGGTAGTCCTCGCCAGTGGTGAGAAACCGGCCGTCTCCATGCAGGATGGGTGGCTTTCCAGCGTGGTGTGGATCGATGACACGAAACACAAAGCGGTGATGATGCTGGAGGGGCGGAAGCGCGTCTTTGGAAACGAGCGGCTGCGTCTTGAGCACCGGGACTTCAAGTCTGAAGTCCGGTTCCGGTGCGCACCGGGTCTGGAGGTGGCCGCGGTGATCGTGGCCTTCGAGGTTTATTGCTCCGGCAATTGCCAGGGCCGGCATGAGGTCTGACAATGAGTCTCGCCAATTTTTCCACGGGATGGTAAACGCCCCTCAAATGGACACCCAATCCGAGTCTGATTCCAATGTGCCCTCCGTCCCGGCAACGGGCGGCGCGCTCCAGCGGCTGACCTCCATCGACGCCTACCGCGGCATGGTGATGCTCTTGATGATGGGGGAGGTGCTCCGGTTTTCGTTCATGGCGAAAACATTTCCTGACAGCGAATACTGGGGCTTCCTGGGACATCATCAAACGCATGCCGACTGGCGCACCACCTGGCAGTGGGCGGGCTGCACGCTGCACGACCTCATCCAGCCGTCGTTTTCATTCCTGGTGGGAGTGGCCCTTCCCTTCTCGCTGGCGCGGCGTTCAGCAGAGGGACAGCCCCAGTGGCAAAGGACGGTCCACGCGTTTTGGCGTGCCCTGGTGCTCGTGCTGCTGGGCGTCTTTCTGCGGTCCGTCGACCGGTCGCAGACCTACTGGACCTTTGAAGACACGCTTTCCCAGATCGGCCTGGGCTATGGCTTTCTCTACCTGCTGGCGCTCCGTTCGGTGAAGATGCAGGGGATCGCGCTGGCTGTGATTCTCATTGGTTACTGGGCAGCCTTCGCGTGGTATCCGCTGCCGGAGTCCGGCGGCGGGCCCTTCAGCGGATTCGAGGCCCACTGGAACAAAAACACCAACGCGGCCTGGGCTTTCGATACCTGGTTCCTGAACCTGTTTCCAAGGGAGCAGCCCTTCACCGGAAATGGTGGCGGCTACTGCACGCTGAGTTTCATTCCCACCCTGGGAACGATGATTCTCGGGCTGCTCGCCGGCGGCTGGCTGCGCAGCGAAAAGACGGTGGAGAAAAAGCTGTCCCTGCTGCTCGCCGCCGGTGGCATCTGCCTTGCCGGGGGCTGGGTCCTGGATTTTGCCGGGGTGTGTCCGAATGTGAAGAAAATCTGGACGCCGTCGTGGGTGCTGTTCAGTGGCGGATGGGCGTTTCTGTTTCTCGCTCTCTTCTATCTGGTGATGGACGTCTGGCGCCTGCGCGG
>DATAIE010000718.1:0-6185 GCA_036262875.1 Verrucomicrobiales bacterium | reverse complement strand
GCCAGCCCTCAGATCCTAACCGGTATCGCTCTGGCCCAACCCGATGGCTTGCTCCGCGAAGATCTGCTCCAGGCGGCCTTTTCCTCATGGCCGGCGCGCCATCCCGCGGATGCCGCGCGCGCTTTTTCTGCGCTCCCGGCGGAAGCCCAAACGGAGTCGCTCCTGGGTGCGGTGGCTCCGGTGCTGGCGCAAAGCGATCCGGCGGCGGCCCGGTCACTCGCCGCCTCTCTGCCGGAGGGACCGTTGCGGAACAGGCTCGATCTCGCCGCCCTCAGTGCCCTCGCAGCGGAGGATCCTCAGCAGGCCGCGGCCGGCGCTATGGCCCGTGAACCCGGTCCCGCGCGGCGCGAAGCGCTGCGGCGCATCGCCTCGACATGGCTGCAATCGGACGCACCCGCGGCGGCGGCGTGGATCAACAGTTGCCCCGATCTCGCCGACTGCCGCAGTGAACTGCTGGATACTGCTCCCTGACATCACCAGCCATGAGACGCCCGCTCATTTCCGTCACCCTCATTGCCTCTTCGCTGGCCATCGGATTCGCTGCGGGCGAATTCCTGAGCCGCCGCGTTTGGCGCATCCCTGATAAATTCCTGGCCCCGCCGGTGCCCCTTCTCAAAGAAGTGGAGACGGCAAAAGAAGGAGCCGGCACCGGCCTGAGTGAAATGGACACCGCCGCTTTCAGCGCCCTGCAATCCGCCTTGCGGAATCCCGCCGCTGGAGCGGGAGGCATGGCGCGAAACCTCCACGATCTCACCGCCCGCATCGTCGCGGGTCTGCGCTCCGCAGCGGATTGCGCGCGCGCCGCTTCTTTGATCGACGATCTGCCTACTGCGCTGCGCCATACCCTGACGGCGATCATTTTCCGCAGATGGGCGGCGCTCGATCCCGCTGCCGCTCTCGCCGGGGCGGACGGACTCAAAAACTGGCAATCGCAGCGTCAGGCCGCAGACCTGGTGCTGAAACTCTGGACCGCGCGCGATGCCGCCGCAGCCCTGCAGGCCGTCATGTCTTCCGCTCCCGGATATGTCAGGAACAGCGGCATGCAGGCCATTCTTTCGGCGCTCTCCAAAGACGGCCCCGGCTCTGCGCTCCAGCTCCTTTCACGGCTTCCCAAGCCTCCTCCTGCGGCTCTGAACCAGGTGCTTTCAGCATGGACCAAAGATCAGCCGCAGGAAGCGTGGGCGTGGGCGAATGCGCAGGGCGATCCCGCAAGACGGGAACAATCACAGCGCGCCGTGCTCGGTGCCATGGCCTCCTCCGGTCAGCAGCAATCCGCCCTCACACTCGCCCGTCAACAGCCGGAGGGGCGGGTGCGCCGTCAGATGGTGAGTGAGGTCATGCAGTCATGGATCCGCAAAGACCCGGAGAATGCGACCTCCAGCGCCGCGAAACTTCCCGCTGACGAGTTCACGCCGGAAGCAGCCCACTCCATGGTGCGCAGTGCATTCAATATCCTCAACGGGTACGCCGCCGGTGCGCCCGATCCCAAAGCGTGGGCGGAGACGCAAATCAATCAGTTCGCCGCCGGCCCTCATCAGGAAGCTGTGCGCGCGGCAATGGCCGTCTACGTGCTTACCTTCAATCTCGGACGGGAATTCAAAGCGGACGCCGCACTCCCTCTCCTCTCGGACATGCAGGATGGTCCCTGGAAAGTCCGCGCCACCGCCGAGCTCGCGGCGGCCTGGACTCATACCGACGCGGTGGCCGCCTCCGAGTGGCTGGCGTCGCTGCCGAAGTCGCCCGCGCGCGATCAGGCGGTGACGAAGTTCGTGGAACGCATTGCCCTCAGCGACCCGGAACGTGCCCGGCAATGGGCGGCGACAGTTCAACCGCCATAACGCCTCGCATTCTCATTGAAAAGGCCCCTGAATGCATGGTCCACTGCACCGGGCATCCGCGATGCTCCGCTGCATGACCGTGTTTCCCAATTTGCGCCTGCTGATGGCCGCCGGACTTTTCCTGCGGGCAGTCGCGCATGGAGCAGAGCCGGTGGACCGCTTTGATGCGGTGACCTGGAGGACGGACGTAGGCGGTCCCCGGAAGAGTGTGGAGCGTTTCGCACAGAGTCCGGACGGGTTTCTCTGGATGTTGAATGGGGAAACCCTGAGCCGGTTCGACGGGTCGGCCTTCGTGAGCATGGATTTGGGAGAGATGCCCGCGGGACGGGGACCGGTGGGATTGTGGTCCGATGCCGGAGGGATGTGGATGGCCACCGCCGACGGCGCGGTATGGGAGTGGAAGACGGGCAAATTTTTCCGCCTCTTCCAGCCCGGCGAAGGCACCGCCTTTCCCGTGAGGGTATGGAGCCTGAACAACAGAAAGACCCGCATTCTGACGCAGGATGGAAAATGCCGGGACTGCCCCGCGAACGGACAACCGGTCGAAATGAGCGGGCCGGCCATCCGGGTCGGAGCGGGAGGGACAGCCCTGTCGGGAACGGAAGCCTGGTGGGTCACTCCCTCCGGCGGAGTGGCCCGCCGCACAGAGACTGAAACGGTGGAAGTGCCCGTTCCCGGAGGGGCCGGCGCGGTGCGAACACTGGCGGCGGAATCCCCAGGCATCCTGTGGGCGGGAGCGGATCATGCGTTGCTGCGCTGGAATGGCCAGGCGTTTGAGGCCGTGCCTCCGCCCGGACAATCCGGGGAGTGGCAGGTGACGCAGCTTTTGTCAGGCTCCCGGGGACCCGTCTGGATGGAGGCCAACGGCGCGCTGTGGGTTCAGCGCGGCGACCGCTGGCGGGAGGTGCCCTGCGCGTGGCCTCCGCGGGGCGGATTGCGGGCCAGCAGCGTGGATGGAAACGGGAATTTCTGGTATGCCACCGGTGAGGCCCGGCTGGCTGCATTGAAACCGGATGGCCGGGACGTGACGCTCACCGGTCTCGCTCCCCTCGACGGCACGCTGGTGGACGCTCTCTTTAACGACCGCGAGGGGAACATCTGGGCAGGCATTACCCGGGTGGGCCTCGTGCAGTTCCGCCCGCAACGCTTTCAGTCACTGACCACCGCCGACGGACTGCCCGCACCCATGGTGTGGACGGTGTGCGAAGACGGGGCCGGGGCCGTCTGGTTCGCCGGGGAAGCGCATTTCCTCGGTCGCTGGCAGGGCGGCGGGCTCACTGTTTTCAGCAAGGACAAGGGAACTCTCCCGGAACTCGCCGGTGCCCTCTGGAGAGATCCGGATGGCTCACTTTTGACCGGAATGGCGCGGGTGGGAACGCTGCAGGAGCGCGGGGGCGGATTCCACCTGATTCTCCCGCCGATGGGCAGCAACTATCACTTTATTTTTGATGACAGCGCGGGCCGCCGCTGGGTCGGCACGAACGCGGGACTCTACATGGTGAAGGACGGCGTGATCCAGCGCTTTGGACTGGCGGAAGGACTGCCCGGCCCGGCACTCCGTTCGGGCGGGGAGGACAAGGCAGGCCGGATCTGGGTAGGCACGGCAGGAGGCGGGGCCGCATGGCTCGGCGACGGACGCTTTCATGCCGTCACGACGGGGAACGGACTGCCGCACAACGTCGTCTATGCCCTCGCCCCGGCGGCGGACGGCTCCATGTGGATCGGCACTGTCGGAGGCGGATTGGCCAACTGGCGCGAGGGCCGCATCACGCGCTACACCCAGGACGACGGTCTGCCCGACAACCGTATCATGAGCGTCCTCGAAGACGGGCTCGGCTGGCTCTGGGTAGCCACCCGGGCCGGGCTGGCCCGCATTTCGCTGAAATCTCTCAGGGAGCGTGAAACCTCCGGCACTGCGCCTCTGGAACTGATCGTGTTTGACCGCAGCGACGGTCTGCCCACACGTGAATTTTCCGGAGGCAAACAGCCCGCCGTGTGGCGGGGCGGCGACGGCTGGCTGTGGTTTGCCACCACCGGCGGCGTGGCCTCGTGCCAGCCGGCGCATCTCCCGCTGAACACCATTCCACCCCAGGTGCAAATGCTCGACGTGCGACTCGACAGCCGTCCTGTCGATCAACCGGTCGCAAACGAACATTCCTTTGAATCGCTGAAGTGCGCGATACCGGCGGCTCTGGAAATTCCGCCGGGCCCCCACTCGCTCGAACTTCGCTGGACCGCCCCCTGTTTGATCAGCGGGGAGAAAATGCGTTACAGCACGCGGCTTTCGGGGTTGGAGCGCAACTGGTCTCCTCCCGGGCCGCTGGCCTCCGCCACCTACGGCACGCTCGCACCCGGGCACTATGAATTTCTTGTGCGGGCCTGCAATCATGACGGCACATGGAGTCTGTCACCGGCATCCGTTTCCATCACCGTACACCCCTACTGGTGGCAGCGGACAGATGTGCGGGTGGCCGGAGGTTTTCTCGCCGCAGGAGCGTTATCCCTGGCCGTCTGGCTCATCGCGCGGGCGCGCCACCGCCGCCATCTCGCGCGGGAGGAACTGCGGCGGGTGCGTGAAACGGAACGCTCCCGTATCGCCCGCGATCTGCATGACGACCTCGGTGCCAGCCTGACGGAAATCTCCATGCTCGCGACCTCAGTCCCCGCCGCGGCCCAGGGACCGGATGCGCTGCGCGGCCGGCTTTCCGCCATTTCCGGGAGGGCACGCTCCCTGGTGGAGGCCCTGGACGAAATCGTGTGGGCCGTCAATCCGCGGCACGATACCGCGGACTCGCTGGCCATCTACCTCACGGGCTACACGCGGGATTTTCTCACCGCCTCGGACATCGAGTGCACATTCGACGTGCCATCTCCCCTGCCCCACATCCCCCTGGATGCCGAGCCGCGGCACAGTCTGTTTTTGTCACTGAAGGAAGTGCTGAACAACATCGTCCGCCACAGTGGAGCGACGCGGGTGCGGTTTTCCCTGCGCGCGGGCGGGGACAGTCTTGAAATCACCGTGGAGGACAACGGACGCGGCCTGAAGGCGCCCGCGGACAATGGCGGAGACGGATTGACGAATCTGAGACAGCGCCTCGACAGCCTGGGCGGGGTGTGCGAAGTGACCTCCCAGGAAGGCGCGGGCACCACGGTGCGGATGCGCCTGCCCGTGCCCCTTCCGGACACCTCCCTGCCCTCATGACCACCGTCGCCATCGTCGAAGATCACCGCATCGTTCGCGAGTCTCTGCGCGACTGGGTGGAGGCTGCACCGCGCTGCCACTGCGTGGGCCTGTGTGAAACCGCCGAGCAGGCGCTGATCGAAATTCCCCGTCTGAAACCGAATGTCGTGCTGATGGATATCCATCTGCCCGGTGAATCGGGAATCGTTTGCACAGCCAGATTGAAGAAGCTGCTGCCGGACTTGAACATCATCATGGTCACGGTCTACAATGATCAGGAGAAGATCTTCGAAGCACTGAAAGCCGGTGCTTGCGGCTACCTTTTGAAGCGCTGCGGCCCGGAGGACGTGGCCCGGGCGCTGGCGGAAGTCCAGGCGGGCGGCGCACCCATGACGGCGGAAATCGCAAGACAGGTGGTGGGGGCCTTTCACCGGAAACCCGAAACCGGGCCGGAGGAATCCCTGTCGCGCCGCGAGCAGGAAATCCTGGCGCTGCTGGCGGAGGGCTTATCGAACAAACTTATCGCTGCAAGACTCGGTATCAGCCCGGAAACGGTGAACGTTCACCTGAGACGGATCTATGAGAAGCTGCACGTGCACAGCCGGACAGAGGCAACCTTGAAGTATCTCAAAAGCAGGGGCCCGCTGGGCAGTTGAAGCACCAGGATGTCAAATTACCCTGTTTCTGGTAATTGGCAGGATGGGGAATTGATGAGAGAAGGCACACGCGGTGCTCTGCACCGCGTTCTGAACATGAAACTTCCAGCCTGTCTTCTCCTTACTGCCGCCGGTCTTCTTACATCCAGTGCCCGTGCGGCTCTCACAGCGGCTTACACTTTTAACGAGTCCTCAGGCAATTCCGCCGCCGATGCCGTTCGCGGAGCAACAGGAGTGGCGACGCTGAACAATTTCGGAGGCGCTCAATGGGTGCCGGGCAAAATCGGCAATGCCCTCGAATTCGACGGAGCCAACGACTATGCGCTCGCCCTCAATGCCGTGCCGACGGGCTCTACTTCCATGACTATTTCCGCATGGGTCTGGGCGGATACCCGTCCTACATGGGGATCGATTGTGAAAAACTGGGGAGGTGCCTCCACGGGTGCATTCCATCTCGGTTTCGACAATGCCTCGGGACGCATCAGCAACTACCTCAGTGCTCCTCAGGAC
>DATAIE010000717.1:0-2227 GCA_036262875.1 Verrucomicrobiales bacterium | reverse complement strand
AATCAGATCGTTCGTCGATATCGGGCCCAACTGGAGCCGCTTCGCCCTGTCCTCCAAATTCCAATTCGGGGGGCTTAAGGAATACATTCTGACCTTTTATTTTGGTCTTTATAGGCTGCCGACTCCGCGTTCAAACCCAGTTCCCCGCACGGACGACACGCAGCCGGCTTTCCTCTCCTCTGACGTATCCTCCGACGGCGTTGGCGCTTTCCAGGAGGTGACCGTCGATGGCCTGGGCGATTTGGCGGAAGGCGTCGGCGGCGTGGCTGTAGCGGTCGTGGAGGGGGACGTCTTTGGCGATGCCGGTGGAGGTTTCGCGTTCGGCGCGGTAGCGGGAGAGGTGCTCGATGCCGGTGCGGCAGCGTTCGCGGTGGAAGACGAAGCGCGGGAAGAGGCTGCGCACGAGGCTGATGGCGTGCCACACGGAATTCGTGCGCGGCACCACCTGCACGCCGGGGCCGAGCACGCGGCGGAATTCGTCCACCTGTTTGAGGCCGGCGCTGTTGTTCTCGTCCGCGTCCCACGGGAGGAAGTGGGTGCCGTAGTCCCAGGCCCTCGCGCGCAGCATGGCGGCGCGTTCCTCGAGCGTGATGTCGAGTTCCATGATGACATCGAGAATGCGGATCTCCTCACGCGTGACCTGCACCAGCCAGGTAACGGTATTGAGCGGATGGCCGAGATCCCAGAAGGTGTGCACGGGCCATTTCTTGTCAGGCTGGAAGTTGTTGATGCGGCCGGAGTTCTTCGCGGTCTCGATGTATTGCCCGTAGATGCTGCCCTCCGGCATGTTTTCCCAGCACTCGTGCATGAGTGAGGGGTATTCCTCTTTGACGGTTTTCGGATTGGTGGCGGTGCGGCGCTTTTCCGCGTACCAGAGCTTTTGCTCGTTTGTCAGGGTGACGCCGAGTTTTGCGAGGGAGAGGAAGTATTTGGCGCTCTCGCCATCGATGTATCCGTGGCTCTGGCGGTAGGATGTGCAGGTGTGCCACGCGAAAAAGAGAATGCGCCACGAGCGCTGGCCCTTTTCCTCCTCGGGGATATCCAGCGCCTCCTGCACATAGGGGCCGAGCTCGCCGTCGAGCCCGCCTTTCCACGTGGTTTCGATCACGCACACGCCCTGCTCGGCGCGTTCCACGGCGGGCAGCGCGCCGGCCTTGATCTCGCGGGAGCGCTGGCGGTCCGTGTCCTGGATGGCGCCCCATTCGCTGATGTGGAGCCACGCCACGGTGCCGCCGCGGAAATTCACATCCGCCTGAAAACTGGAATCCGGTGCGCCCTCCTGCAACGGATGCCTAACGGTTATTTCCCCGTCATTGGAGCGGAGGAGTTTTCGCTCGCTGCGCAGGGTGTCTGGCAGGCGCTCCCAGGCGAATTTGACTTTCTCCCGCAGCTTCTTGGCGGCATCCGCTTCCTTTTTATCGATGAGCGCGGCCTGGAATCCGGGCTGGAAAACCACGCTGTCCAGCGCGGCGAGGCCCAGCAGCAGGGACATGCCGAGCTGCCGGGCCTTGGGGATGAGCAGCCGCCGCCAGCCGCGCGCATAGAGGCACCAGATAACGAGCCGCTGCTCGGGCGTGGGGTGAAAGGGGACGTCCTGTCCGTCGACACTGAGGCAGCGGTAGAGATTCGCCAGCCGCCAGACGGGATCGTTCATCGCCTCTTCCTCCGGGCGGCCGGGGGCCGTGCGTTCGTTCCATTCGTCCAGCTCGGACGGCGTCATTTCATAGGCGGAGGACATGGCAGGGGCGTGATGGCCGCCGGAAGTGAAAATCACCGCGTTATCTCACGGTGTATTTCCTTCCAGTGCGGCCCATCCATTTTCACGGCATCTTTTGTGTCCGCACGGCACGCACTTTTTCGTCCGGGGAGGGACCGACTACAAAGCCGGTGCCGGGATTTCCGGACACCTGGCGGTCCTTGACGCTGGTATCACCCAGCGTCTTCAGCAAGGCGGCGAGCAGCGCGGGGATCCATACGCGCGGATTGGCGAGCGTGTCCTCCGGCAGGGCCAGCCACGCGCCGCAGAGGACGGTGAGCGTCGTGAGGATGCCGGTGAGGGTGGAGCGCCAGTTGACGCCGAGGAGTTTTTCGATGGCGGTTTTCATGAGGGTTGTTGCCCGGGTGGCGGAACGGCTCTGGAGGGAAATGACTGCTGGCGCTGAAACACAGCGCGCGCGCCGCAGGGCTCCACGGGACAGGATTTGAAGAGGGCGATGTCCGTTTTCAC
>DATAIE010000716.1:0-4774 GCA_036262875.1 Verrucomicrobiales bacterium | reverse complement strand
ATGAAGCCGCCCAATTCGCGCTGCCGGTGGCCGGCTTGAAAACCTGGGATGAATTGAAGCCGCGGTGACGGGTTCCTGCACGCCCTCAAGGGCTTGCAGGGAGAACCTCCTCTGTGCATGGTCCTCCCATGAAACTGCTGCGCGCCCTCCTTGCTTTGCTGATCACCGGCACTTCCGTCATGAGCCAGACCAAACCCGCCAACCGTCCTCCGGATGAGACGATCAAAATCTGGGAGCAGGGGGACTGGAAAGGGGAACTCCCGAACGATTGGAAAATTGAAGGGCCGGAAAAATCTGAAGTGGGTGCCCACATGGGAGGAACGCTCTCCATCAAGAACGTCAGCGTGCCGCTCCTCGACTATTTCAAACCGTCCGGCGGCACTCTCACAAAACGGGCGGTCATCATCTGCCCTGGCGGCGGATACAACATTCTCGCGTGGGATCTCGAGGGCACGGAAATCGCCACCTTCCTCAGCAGTCGCGGCTTTCACGCCTTCGTCCTGAAGTACCGGCTGCCAAAGGGCAGCGATGTCCGCCATGCCGCCGCCCTGGAGGATGCGCAGCGTGCGATCAGCCTCGTGCGGTCAAAGGCGGAGCCGTGGGGCATTGCGGCGGACCAGATCGGCATCATGGGATTTTCGGCCGGCGCTCACCTTTCCGCGATGGCGGCCACTCATCACGCGAAACGCAGCTACCCTTCGAAGGATGCGATCGATGCCGTTTCCTGCCGCCCTGACTTTGTCGGCCTCATCTATTCCGCCTATCTTCTCGCCAGCGAAAAAGATCCCGCATCCGGACTCAGTGCGGATCTCCCCGTCGTTCAGGACACGCCTCCCGCTTTCCTCGCTCATGCCATGGACGATCCGCTCCCGTGTGCCGGTGCCACGGCATGGCTTCTTGCGATGCAAAAAATGAAAATTCCGGCGGAACTCCACATCTATGCGGATGGCGGCCACGGCTACGGGCTGCGGTCGGATAAATCCGTTAGCGCCTGGGCGGACAACTTCATCGCGTGGCTCGCCCGGGGAGCGGGAAAGCCCGCGACTAAAGGCAACTGAGTAGAAATCGCGTTTTGCACGCGTTCTTTCCCGGGGAGAATGGCGGGATGAATGCGGTGTCCCCCCTCTTTCTCCTCCGTGCCCTTGTCCTTGCCGGCCTGATTTCCCGGGCCAGGGGCGCCGCCGGCGATACGGACACCGCCTTTGCGCCGAATCCCAACAACAACATGTCCGGCTCCCTCGTGCAGCCGGACGGAGCCTCGGTGCTTTTGGGGAACTTCACCAGTGTGGGTGGTGCGTCCCACAGCTTTCTCGCCCGCCTGACTCAGGCCGGGGCCGTGGATGCCTCGTTCATTGCGAGTTCAGCGGGAGGAGCCGGTTTCACGAATCCAGGTGTCTTCTGCGGAGCGGTCCAGCAGGACGGGAGGATCGTCATCGGCGGGCTTTTCGCGTTCGTGAATGGCACGTCCCGAAACTTTGTTGGCAGAGTCCTCGCCAATGGAAGTCTCGACACCGGTTACACGGCCAGTTCCGGCGATCAGATTCGGGGGATCGCGATTCAACCTGACGGAAAAATCGTGGCCGTCGGCTACTTCTCAACGATGAACGGCGTTTCGCGCGGCCGCGTGGCCCGGCTGAATGCGGACGGGACCCTGGATGAGACTTTCAATCCCATCGCCAGTGCCACCACCCGCAGCGTGGCATTGCAGCCCGACGGAAAAATCGTCATTGGCGGCAGCTTCACCAGTGTGGGCGGAGTGCCGCGCAATCACGCGGCCCGGGTGAATGCGGATGGCACGCTCGACACCGGCTTTGATCCAAATGTCAGCGGAGACGTCTACAGCGTGGCGGTTCAGCCTGACGGAAAAATCATCTTCGGGGGGACATTTTCCACCGTGGGCGGCACGGCGCGCAGCAACATCGCCAGAGTGAATGCCGGCGGCTCGCTGGATACGGCGTTCAATCCAGGAGCGAACGGAAACGTCCGCACGTCCAGTCTCCAGGCCGACGGGCGCATTTTGATCGGTGGCGAGTTCAGCACCGCCGGTGGTGCTTCCCGCAGCCGCATTGCCCGGCTGAATGCCGACGGCACGCTGGACCAGAGCTTCAATGCCGTTGCAAACAATACCGTTTTTGGGCTCACGCTGCAGGCGGACGGCCGCATCCTTGCCTGCGGGCAATTCAGCACTGTCGGCGGTGCCGCCCGCGATAATCTCGCGCGGCTCCTGAACGATCCGGCGACGCAAAGCATCACGGTCGCCAGTTCCTCCCGGCTCGAATGGCAGCGCGGCGGATCCTCTCCGGAAACGAATGCTGTCACGCTGGAGACGTCCATCGATGGCGGAGCCGCGTGGAGCACTCCCGTGGCGGGTGCACGGATCACCGGCGGATGGGAGTTCACCGGCCTGGCGCTTCCCTCCAGCGGGATGGTGCGCCTGCGGGCCCGCACCGCGGGCGGCTACAACAACGGCACCGCCGGGCTTGTGGAAACGGTGAGTGTTTTGAATCCTCCCACTCCGCTTCAGGAGTGGCGACGGATCCATTTTGGCTCGCCCGACGACTCGGGCCCAGGAGCAAACAATGCCGACCCTGACAGCGACGGCGTTGAGAATCTCGCGGAATTTGCCTTCGACCTCGACCCGAAAACGCCCGATGCCGCCTTCCTCCCCGAATGGAAGACACAGGATGACGATCTGGTCCTCACCTTCGTGAGACCGGAGAACGCCGGAGAACTGACTTACACAGCCGAATACAACACCACCCTCGACGCTGCCGGCTGGACTGCGATCCCCAACAGCGCAGTACCGCCGCTTTACACGTGGTACGCACCGGTAGGGATCAACCGGAGGCTCTACCTCCGGTTAAGGGTATCCGTGCCGTAGTCCGCGGAGAGTCCGCCTGGTTACAGGCCTTTGGCGGCAACGTATTTGACGAGGTCCACCACGCGGTTGGAGTATCCCCATTCGTTATCGTACCAGCTGACGAGCTTGAAGAAGCGGCTGTTCAGCTCAATGCCGCTGCCGGCGTCGAAGATGGAACTGCTGGAGTCGTGGATGAAATCCGTGGAAACCACTTCATCGGCAGTCCATGAAAGGATGCCCTTCATGTAGGTCTCGCTGGCTTTCTTCATGGCCGCGGAGATTTCCTGATAACTGGTTTCCTTCGTGGTCCTTACGGTGAGGTCCACGACGGAGACAGTGGGAGTGGGAACGCGGAAGGACATGCCGGTGAGCTTGCCCTTCACCTCGGGAATAGCGAGACCCACGGCGCGGGCGGCACCGGTGGACGAGGGAATGATGTTGATCGCGGCACTGCGGCCCCCTTTCCAGTCCTTCTTGCTGGGACCATCCACGGTCTTTTGCGTGGCGGTGTAACTGTGCACCGTCGTCATAAGGCCCTCCTCCACTCCAAACCCCTCTTTGAGGAGCACATGCACCACGGGCGCCAGACAGTTCGTCGTGCACGACGCATTCGAAATGATGTGGTGAGCCTTGGGGTCGTACTTCTCGTGGTTCACACCCATGACGAGCGTGATGTCCTCATCCTTGCCGGGAGCGGAAATGATCACCTTCTTCGCGCCGGCCGTGATGTGGCCTTTGGCTTTGGCTCCTTCCGTGAAGAAACCGGTGGACTCGATGACGATGTCGACGCCGAGGTCTTTCCAGGGAAGAGCCGCGGGCCCCTCCTTGATCGCAAGGCATTTGATTTCGTGACCATCGACCACCAGGAGATCGTCCTCCGCCACCGAGGGGCTGCTCTTCTTGCTGTAAACATCCTCCCGCGCTTTGCCTTGCGTGGAATCATACTTCACCAAATAAGCGAGATTGTCGGCCGGGACGAGGTCATTCACCGCGACGACGTCGATTTCTTTGCCGAGAAGGCCCTGGTCGCAGATGGCGCGAAAAACGAGGCGACCGATGCGCCCGAAGCCGTTGATACCGATTTTGATCATGGTTTTAGTAGAAGAACGGGGGTGAAATGGGAAGATATGCTAATGCAGCACCAGGCAGGGGAGTCAAACGGCAAAGCAGATGTCGCGCCTGCCTGTGTTTCGAATAACAGGGTCGTCCCTGAAGCTACGCTGACACAAGGCCTCCGGATGGGACCTGCCGTACAAAAACAATGCTGACGGGTGAACCGTCAGCATTCGTTTTTGACTCTGTTTTCCCGGGAAAAACCCTACCGGGACGCACCCCAGTTTGTGATCCATTCCTTTTGGGCTTCCGGGGAATCCTCAGGCGTTTTCAAGCTGCCGTATGACCAGAGCTCAAAGTTGGAGCTGCTGTGCATTTTCACGGAATCGGAAACGAGGCCGTTCTTGTCTTTCTCTGGAACCTGGTACTGGAGCGGATGGCGCCACGGATCGACGACAAAGTAACTGCTCTCACCGGACGATTCCACCAGCTTGACGTGCTTCTTGTCTTTGATCTGCTGCTGCGTTGGCGCGATCACGGTGTCCATGTAGATTTTCCCGACGCCCGGCTCTTTCGGATCCTCCGCGGATTTCTGGGTACCGGTAGGCAGTTTGGCACCGCCTTTGATCGCATCCGTGCCGTCACCGGACAATACCTGGTAGAGCATTTTCGCGCCCCCTACACCGTAGGACTTGCTGTCGATCGAGGTCTCCTCCTCCGGGTTGGCGGGACGGGGATAGTTGCCTCGTTCCTGACGGTACTCCTCAATGGATTTCCCGATGTCGGCAATGAGGTTCACCGTTTCTTTCTCGCGGCTCTTATTTTGAGCAAAGCGCAAGCCGGCAAATCCAAGGGCTGCCA
>DATAIE010000715.1:0-2042 GCA_036262875.1 Verrucomicrobiales bacterium | reverse complement strand
CCTGCAGCAGCGGATTCCCCGCGTGGCCCACGCCCACGATCCGCCCCTGCTTGATACCAATGTCCGCTTTGATGATCCCCTGCACCGCATCGATGATCGTCGCATTCGTGATCACCAGATCGAGACACTCGGCGTCCAGTGGCAGCGGAGACTGCGCCATGCCGTCGCGGATGACTTTGCCGCCGCCGAACTTCACTTCGTTTCCGTAGCCGCCGCGCTCCGCGATGAGATCGCGCTCGACTTCGATGAACAGTTCCGTGTCCGCGAGGCGCACCTGATCCCCAACGGTAGGGCCGAACATACCGGCGTGCTGTGAACGGGAGATTTTCATACAGGCAGCGGACCGTTCACCAGATTGTTGAGACCATAGACCTCGCGTTTCCCGGCAAAGGCCACCACTTCCACTTCGCGGGTATCCCCCGGCTCAAAGCGCACGGCCGTCCCGGCGGGAATGTTCAGACGATATCCCAGCGAGGCCTCACGGTCGAACGACAGCGCCGCATTCACTTCATAAAAATGAAAGTGACTCCCCACCTGAATCGGACGGTCGCCTGTGTTGGACACAATGAGTGTTCTCGTCGCCAAACCTGCGTTGGCCTCCAGAGGACCAGCTCCGGGTGGATGAATGATTTCGCCAGGGATCATGGAGTCAGCGCACGGGATGGTGAACGGTCACGAGCTTCGTTCCGTCCGGAAAAGTGGCCTCCACCTGCACCTCGTGAATCATCTCCGGCACTCCCTCCATCACTTCCGAGCGCTTCACGATCGTGGTGCCAAAGCTCATCAATTCGGAAACGGATCGCCCGTCGCGGGCCCCTTCCATGATCTCGGCGGTAATGATGGCAACGGCTTCCGGATGATTCAACTTCACGCCGCGCTCCCGCCGCCGACGGGCAAGATCGGCAGCCACGACGATGAGCAGCTTTTCCTGTTCGCGGGGGGAAAGATGCATGCAGTATCGTCAGGCGGGTTGGACGCCGGTGAGGACTCCCGGCAGGTGCCTTTTCGCGAGCAGCGCCAGAGAAAAACCCAGAATCATCGCCAGCGCCGTGGCCGCACACACGCCGGAAAAATAGAGTCCCGGCACAGCCCGCGACGGTGCCTCGAGCGCATGCGCATTCCCCTGCCAGATCTGGAACAGGACCAGCGCGGCGGCTCCGACGCGGAGGGGCCTGACTGATTGGAAGGTAATGACCACCGCCGAAAGAACCACCGAAGACGCCAGCATCGCCTCCACAGCGGGAAGCTTCAAACCGGACGCCGCCATACAGGCTCCACCCGTCAACGCGAACATCGCCCCGGGAATGAGCACCACCCTTGCCAGGCCGGTGAGCCGCGCCGCCAGCCAGCCCGTCAGGAGAGCGATGGCCAGGTGATCGAGCCCCGACAGCGGATGGTTGAATCCGATGAGAAACGAGGCCTGCTCCGCAAACTCATCCACATCCTCCATGCCCGGCGGCAGATGGTGAGCGCTCGCCGGAAGAATCGCCGCCACGGAGAACAGCAGCACGAAGAGCAGCGAAAAGAAAGGTCGGTGTCGCATGAAAAGCCGGATGCATGGCATCCATGAACACCACAGGCAAAAATCATGCCATGCCCGCGAAAACCTACACTGTTAGAAATTCCTTCACCACTTCGTCCGTGAGTTGACTCATCGCCCCGCTGGCGGCTACGGAGCCACGCTCCAGAATCGTGAAGCAGTCTCCCAGTTCCCGGCAGAAATCGAGATACTGCTCCACCAGCAGAATGCTCATCCTCCCCTCCGTGCGCAGCATTTTGATGGCCTCGCCGATCTGGTCGATGATGTTTGGCTGGATGCCCTCGGTCGGCTCGTCCAGAATCAGGAGCTTCGGTTCCGTGAGCAGCGCCCGCCCGATGGCCAGTTGCTGCTGCTGCCCGCCGGAGAGCATGCCTCCCTTTCGCGGCAGGAATTCCTTCAGAATGGGAAAGAGCGTAAACACCCGCTCCAGTTGATCGCCCGCCTTTTTGCCCCTCGCGAGGGTTCCGATGTGGAGATTCTCCTCCACGGTAAGGTGCGGAAA
>DATAIE010000714.1:0-9920 GCA_036262875.1 Verrucomicrobiales bacterium | reverse complement strand
TTCCTTGGCTGCGGCTCTCGACTGCGCCCGCTTCTCCCGGAGTTCCCAAGTGCGCCAGTAGCCCTCAAGTTGATCGAAGTCATCTTCTTCTACGCCCTCCCAATTAAGGCGGGCGATCCAGTCGTCTACCTCGCTCTCGGATTTGTAATAGGCCCCACCCTGCTTCAGTGCCTTGGCCATCAATTCCATTCGGGTGTTGTGCCCTCCTTTGACGCGCGGGGCAACACGGATGTAAAGGCGCAGCGCTTCACTCAATGTGACGGGCCATTTTCCAGGCTTCCTCGAAGGGATTCTCCTGCGTTTCAGATCGTAGGCGGGCGGGCTGCTCTCACTGGATGTCCCCGCCTTGTAAGTAATCCACCGCCGGGCGCGGTCATACGCAATGGCTGCCTTCTCAAATTCCCCAACGGCAGATTTTTCCGAAGGAGTGACAGGTTCTTCCGCCGGCAGATTCGAGAATATGTCCAGCGCTCTATTCCCTAATATCGCCGCCACGCCACGCACCATGTCCGCCGGGGGAATCAAGGCAGGGCGCTTTTCGGTCGTTGCATCTTTGTTCGTCGCCTTGGGCTGTTTGCTCATGGTTCGTCGGATGATTCGGGCTGCTCCTTGGGAACCGGAATGATGTTCCAGAACTGTCGGGATTCCCCTTCGGATGGATGATTGAGGTAATGGTCGCGGATCATTTTTACAGAGTTACCTGCCTGAAGTGCTGTGGCTTCAATGTTCTGGAAAGCTCCGATGTGATAGGAAATGAAGCTGTGCCGCAAGACATCGTGTCCAAGATTGGCCGCTGCGCGAACCGCCTTGATTCCATCGTCACTACCTGTGCCAAGGATCTCGAAGCCATATCGTGTCAGCCACGCGTGCAAGCACGGCTGCATGGGAATCACGCGCTTACTGCGGGTTTTCGCGATATCGCGCGTGATGGTAATTACCCGGCGCTCCATGTCGATAAGGGGCCTCCCGCTGGCCTCGCGGCAGGGCGTCAGAAGCGAGGGATGATTGGCAAGCTTCGTGATCTCCCCTGCCCTGCCGGGCCTAATCCCGGCGAAAAGACAAAGCGCAAAGTATGGTGCCCACCGGCCCGACTTCACTTCCTCAACGCGCTTCATGAGCGCGACGGACTCTTGGACACTAAGAACCGCCGGTTCTGGCCGATGCGGTTGCTTGCGCGAGACGTCCACTGCCGGGTTCACCGTGTGCCATCGGCGTGTGACGCCAGGAAGGGGCTTCCCTTTCTTCCTCCCTAGGCACCATTCAAAGAAGGTGTGTAAATCGCCGTGGTAGTTGTTCCAAGTCTTTGGGCTGGCGTCCTTTGCCCCGTCGCGTGTTCGCAGTCCGTTCAAGAAAGCGCCTACATCGGCGGCGGTGATTTCGCAGACGTCCGGCGTCCAGTCCGTGTCTACACTGCCGGCATGAAAGCGATCGAGCAAGATCAGCCACTCTATGAACTTCTCCAAGTTGCCCTCCATCCCCTCGCTCGTCCGGTCCCTCATCCCGCCACGCTCCTTGTCCTCCAAAAAGGCCGAGAGGGCATCCCTGAATGAAACGCGGTCTACGGCAACAGTGCGCCGGACGTGCCCCAAATAGTGCGTCGCGGCGTCGGTGAGTGTCAGGGACGGCATATCGGCCTCAATGAACACGGAGACGGCCTTCTCCGCATCCCGCGCCTGCGCGGCAGAGAGCGTGGTCACTACGGCGCGCGGGGCTTCCCCATCGGTGGCAAGCTCCAATTCCTTTCCGAGTTTGAATATCTCAGCTTCTTGGCGGCTTTTGAACTTTTTCCTCTTCCACTTGCCGTCCTCGATCCAGCCCTGGCAAAGGTATGTGGTCCACGAGTATCCGTCCTTCTTGGATGTGATCTCACGAATAGTCACACGCCACCGGCGGTTCGCCTTGTCGGCATCGCTTCTCCGACCGCGTTTCACTGTCTGCCGTTTGGCTGCCATTCACTACCATCCCACGGACACAAGGAGACAGCAAGTTGTATTGCACCACAAATTGCACGCGTGGGGACGCTTTATTGATTAATCAATGCTCCATCCCGGGCCGGTTTCCCGGGGAGGCTCGCTTCGTTTTACGCACTAAAGCCGAAGTGCGGAATCATAAAACCCCTTCCAGTATTCTACAGCCGGGGCTGTTGCGAAGAGGGTCTCTGGCTCACTCAGTGCTCACGCATGCGTACCTCGTAGCACCTGCCGCTGTTCATTGAGGAACAGATGGATTGAGTGCTTTGGCCGGGCTTTCCCTCTTTGGCGGCGGGATAACGCGCCGGTTCAAGGCGTGAGAGCAACTCTCAGACGGAAAAATCTCCGCGTTCCCGCAGCGGTTAGCGGCACCGTGACGGTTTGATTTTGTCCTGGCACCTGGGTGAAACCCGGAAGGGCTGTCCACGCGGGAGCATCCAGGCTATCCGCTGCTTCCACAGTGTAGAGGCGGCTCCTGCCGGCATAACCGGGGCCACCCGCCGCGATAGCCGTGAAGGACAGAGATGACTGTCCGTTTGCAGAGCTGATCGAAAGGCCCACCGGAGGCTCACCGGTCAGCGGTTCTGTGCCGAAGATATATTCCTGCTCGTTTGTTTGCCCGTCGTGGTCCGGATCGGCAGATGGCCCGGAGACAGAATCATTGGCGGCATCAGCGGCGGAAAATCTGGCCGTCTTCCAGGTCACATACGTTTCAGGACCCGTCACGGTGACTATCGCTGCATCCGAGTCCACGCTGCCGGCGGGATTGGTCACCCGGACCCAAAAACTGGCGGTGGTGGTGAGCGCCGGCGTGGTAAAGTCCGCCTGAGTGGCACCCGCCACCGCATTCGATGTGTCGCCGGAGGCACCACGATACCATTGATAGGTGAAGGGAGGAGAAACAGAAGCCACAACGTGCAGCAGCGCTGTCGCGCCGTTGGCGATCGAGACGGGAGCAGGCGGCGCAGCGATGACTGGCGGCAGTGTCAGGGAGGCGGGATTACTGGTGACGGCCCCGGTGGAATTGGTGACCGTGAGAGTGTAGTTGCCCGCGTCGGAGGACTGAAGCCCGGTGAGAATAAGGTTCGGTGAATTGACCGCGTTAATGCCGGCGGCGAGTTCACAGTTAAAAAGCATGTCGGAGGACGACGTGGTATTCAGCGCCTGGACCGCCAGCAGGTTTTCGCCCGCGTGCAGGAGCCCGAGTCGCGATGCCAGATCGATCTCCCGGAAAACGATGGCGGCAGCGTCATCCGCTCCCACCGTGGCGGCGCTGTTCCATGCGAGGGTGGCAGGCTTGCTTTGCGAACTGATCTCCGTGCCGTTCAGCCAGGCCACATAGCCGTCGTCGCTCTGCACCCGCAGCTTCAGATAACTCAGCGCTGCATGACCGGTCAGAGTGAAGGGGATGCGGATGAGCGCCGAGGTTTTGCCGGAAGCGACGGCTCCACCTGTGGCCACATATGGCAGGTAATTCACCGGGCTGGGATTGGTATCGTATCCGATTCCGCCCGAGACACTGGCCCACGCAGAATCTGAAAAGACCGCTCCCGAGCGCCAGCCCGTGCCGGGATCGCTCGATGGCACCAGCAGCCGGCGGGGAGAGGTTTTGCTCACCAGCAGGGTTTCCTGCAATGGCAGTTCCGTGTTTCCTTTCTTCCAAACGAAGTTAAAGCCGCTGGTTTGCGTCACCGCCAGCGCCGCCACCCCGCCCGGGACAGAAATTACCGGGACCGGCTGGATCTGGATCGCCGGAGCGGGAGGCGCAGCCAGCACGATGGTGAATGCTTTTGAGACGGAGTCGGATGCCTGCGCCGCATCGCGCCATGCACGCACGGTAATGGGAAAACTGCCCGAGGCCAGCGGCACGCCCGTAATGGAGTCCGTCTTGGAATCCTTGCTTCCGGTCTGAGTCAGCCCTGCAGGAAGAGTTCCGGTGACCTGAAAGTGATCCGGCGTGTCCGAACCGGTGTAGTTGAACAGAAAAGTCAACGGCTGTGCGCCCGCGCCGTTCACCGTGGCCGAGCCGGCCGAAGGAGAAATCTGGGCCACCGTGCTCGCTCCGGAAACCGAATCGAACGCCCCCAGACCCGCAATGGCCGTAAGCGTCAGCGTGGCCAGGCTGGAAAATCCTGCGGTGGAGATGACCCGCGCCTCTGGAAGAAGCACCGCGAGCGGAGAGCGCTGCAGCGTCATTACGAGAGAGCTGATCCTGACGGGAACCCCGCGATACCTGCGGAGCACAGGCGCACAGTACGAAAAAAGGCTGGTCATAGGAGGAGGGAGAACCGCGAACGCTCTGCCGGGACACTGAACGCCTTGCCGGCTTTGTCAGTTCGCCCGTCAGATTCGACCGGTGCGGGAGAGTATCCAAAATGCCCCTTCGCCACCAATGACAATGACGTTATTATAGAGCGGAGGGAAATAACAAAATTGTGAGGTTCCGGACAGGCGGCGGCATCGTATGGGTGGGGCGGCGCTTGCCGGACGCCATTATTATTCCATTTTGAATCCCATGCGTGTGCTTCTTGCCGAAGATCAAAAGAAAGTCGCCGAATATGTCAGTGAGGCCCTGCGGAAAGAGGGATTCACCGTCGATGTGTTCGAGAGAGGTGATGAAGCATATACTGCCGCAAAGGCCACTCCCTATGACGCGCTGGTGCTGGATATTCTGATGCCGGGTCGCGATGGCCTCAGTATTTTGCGCTCGTTGCGCAAGGAGCGGATCACCACGCCGGTGCTCATCGTCACGGCGCGCGGGGAGGTTTCTCAGCGCGTGGAGGGACTGACGCTTGGCGCAGACGACTACCTTTCAAAACCGTTTGCGATGAGTGAACTGGTGGCGCGCGTGGTGGCGCTTACCCGGCGGGGTGCAGCCCAGAGCACCACGCTGCTGCGGGCGGGAGACTTAACGATGCATCTTCTCACCCGCGAGGTGGTGAGGGCCGGCGTGAAAATCACACTGCCGATCCGTGAATACTCCCTGCTGGAGTATATGCTGCGCCATCAGGGGCAGGTGCTCACCAAAACGCAGTTGATTGAGAATGTGTGGGAATGGCATTTCGATACCGGAACGAATGTCGTGGAGGTCTACATCGGGCGCCTCCGTAAAAAGGTGGATGACGGACATGCCGTGAAACTCATTCACAATGTGCGCGGAGTCGGCTATCTTATGAAGGCGGAGGACAAAGACGCATGACATTCCGGCAGCGCCTCACCCTTTGGTCGACTGTGGTGGCGGCCGTTTCCATCGGCATCTGCGCCGCGGTGGCCGCATGGTATATCCAGCGGCGGGGCATGGAGGAAATGGACGCGAGCCTCCGCGCGGAGGCGGCCCATTTTTTCGAAGAGCTGACCTCTCACGGCGGCTACCGCTTCAACTGGTCCAGAATCTCAAATGAAATGAAGGAATGGATGCCTCTGCGGCAACCGCCGCGCTTCATGGAGATTCGCACTCCTCATCACCTGCGCTGGTCTTCCAAAAATCTTCCTCCCTCCGGCTTTCCCGCACACGGCGGCGACGCGCGGGAAATATCCCTCGACGGTCGCAGACTGCGCCTCCACTCGGAGGAAAGGGACCGCGTCACGTTCACCATCGCGCGGGACGTGGAGGAAGTTGCAGGACCTACGCGCGGCCTGGTAATCGCCGCGTTGACGGGTCTGCCGCTGGCCCTGGGCATCGCCTGGCTCGGCGGACGCAAACTGGCCTCGATGGCAGTGGGACCGGTGGAGCAGATGACCGCGGCCGCGGAACGGGTGACGGCGGAACAGTTTCACCAGCGGGTGCCGGTGCCGCCCGTGAGGGACGAAATGCAGCGGCTGGCAAAGGTGCTGAACTCTGCCTTTGACCGGCTGGAGCGCAGTTATCAGCAGGCGCTGCGCTTCAGCGCGGACGCCTCCCACGAACTGAAGACACCACTCACCATCCTGCGCACCTGTATCGAGGCGATGCTGGAATCCGCGACGCTCACCGACGGGGACCGCGCCGCCGTGGCGACACTGCTTGAGCAGACTCAGCGCCTGTCCAACATCATCGGGAGCCTGCTCCTGCTCTCCCGGGCCGATGCGGGACGGCTCACCCTGAATCTCACACCGGAGGACCTCACCCTTCTCACGCAGGCCTGCGTGGACGATGCCCGCATCCTTGCCGAGCAGCGGCACGTGCAGTTGGAATGCTCCCTGCCGCCCTCGGCACCCGCACAAGTGGACGCACTTCGGTTTTCACAGATCGCCAGCAATCTGCTCGACAATGCTGTGAAGTACAATCACGAAGGCGGCAAGGTGGAAGTCTCTCTCACAAAGCGCGACGGTTCCTGGCGGTTTTCCGTGGCCAACACCGGGCCTGGCATCCCGGCCGGGCACCGCGAACGCCTCTTCGAACGATTTTTCCGCGCCGAGCATACGGCGAAGGAAAATGGTCAGGGCCTGGGCTTGAGCCTCGCGCGGGAACTGGCGCATGCCCACGGCGGGGAAATTCAAATCGTGCGCAGCGGGGAGGGATGGACTGAGTTTGAGGTGACGTTTCCCGCGGACTAATCCTGCTCCATCAGCACCACTCCCTCCTCCTCAGAGGTGACGCCCCGGCATGAGGAGGCCCGCGAAAGAATCGTCCTGACAATGTTTCCCTACCGGAAGCCGGTGGACATCAGTCCCGGAACGGTACGCCGGACTTCTCTTACGGGCCAGTTGGTGACCTTGATCGCCTCGCCTTTGATTACGCCCTGACTGATCCCATTCACAGGAGTGTTGGGAACGAAGAGTCTTTTGCCGTCCCGCTTGTCGACAAACCACGTACCGCTCTTTTCGTTCCGTGAAGCATTGAGCGCATAGCCTGCCGGAATATAAGTAGCGGGAGAGTCGCCTGCCCGCTTCCAAAGGCCGGAGTGGTTCCATTCGGACTCAGGCAAGGGACCTTTCCGGCGGTCAGAGGCGGCTCTTCCAATCTCGATGAAGTCGATCGAACTCACGCAACCCGTGAGGAAAAGTGAAAGAACCCAAAGCAGGACTCCCGCCAGGACCGGGGCCCTGCTTCGTTCATGCAACGGGGAACCAAACTCTGGCAGGAGGCTGTTTTCCATAAGGAAAGCTCATCGCAAAATGCCCGGTTTCGCAATAAATTAATGCAGCCCCCTTTCAGGCGGAGGCCGTTTTCGTTGATCATGCAGGACTTGGCGGCGTCAACGCCTCCCGGGTTCCGGGGTGTCGCTCACCGCCGGTCCAGTCGATATACTCCCAGACTGGCTCCCGCATGCTGAATTGCCGGCGCGGTGCCTTCTTTGAGATGGTAAGTGGTTGTCTGGGTCAGGCCGGCATAAGGATTGAGGACAATGAGACAAGCGCCGCCGGTTCCCTCTCCATAAAGCACAATCGGTTTCCGGTGTTCGTACTGGTTCACGATGTTGCACTGGCCCGGATTGCCGTGTCCAAACCGGCTGACCTCTGAAGTGCCGGATGCCCCCTTTACGGGCACGTTGCCGTCGAAATAGCCGGGATATTCCTTGTCACCGATCGAATAACTGAAGGCGGGGTACCGCAACGATTGATCGATCCTGTCCGCTATCTGACTGAGGAGCCAGGCTCCGGCAAAACCTCCATTGTGGCCGGGGGCTGCGCCGTCACTCCAGGTCGGCCCCTTGCCAACTGCCTTGGGATGGCTGGGATTTGCCGGATCGTATTGCACCGGCTGGTCGGCCCCCATGGCCTGCCATTGATTCTTCGAAGGCGAGGGTCCGCCAATGTGCGCCAGACCAAAATTTTTGACGTCCGTGCCATAGGGGGCGTTGTCGTTCCAGGAGAGATAATAGTCTCCGATCAGAAGCGAGAAAAACGTCTCGTATTTCAACTGCTCAAAAGAGCCCTCCGGCCTGGCCAGCCGCAGCAGATCCCCTCCCTCCAGCGGAAGTCGCTGCCAGACTCCCGACCGCTCCACGAGACTTTCCACTCCCTCCAGTGCAGTCCAGCCAAAGGTGCCGACCCGGCGGTCATCCATGGCGATGTACTGCTTCTCGAGATTGGCGATATGGTTATACAAGCGAATGCCGTCCAGCAGTCGCGCGATGCTGTCCATGTAGCCCGCCGCCATACGGTGACGGTATTCGTAGGCCTTTCTGGTGTAGTAGCCGCTGGCGGATTCCCCGGGCCGTGATTTCCGGGCGTTTTCGGAGGTGCGGAAAAGCTCGCGCTGGTCCGCCGGCTTCGTCCTCCAGTCCAGGCCGGTGCCATAGCCATTCAAATGGGCGAAGTAGTCACCGATGATGTCGGTGTCGTTAGGGGTTTTTACCCCGTCACGCAGGGTTTGGAGTTCGTAAATTTTCCGGAAAATGCGCTCGACGTCATCGAACTGAATGCCGTTTTCACAGATTTCCGCCGCCGTGATGTTTCCGCGGCGGGCGTAGCCGTGATAATGCTTTTCCGCCTCTTCATCCAGGTTACCAAAATACTTCCCGGTAAACTCGCCCTCCAGAGCGACAGATTCAGACCGCTTGTTGACCAGGGTGATACGCACAATCCCTTTTTCCGGAATGGTCCAGGTGGCGGTAACGTCCTTTGGCAATCCTCCCGTGAAACTCTGGTGGAAGCTGAGGAGATCACCCGGGGCGCAATTGAGCCCGGTCTTGTCCTGACTGAGCGTCTGGCCCGGGGACAGCACTCCCTTGAATGGCAGGTGGACTTCTCCCTTCGCGTAGGCCCGGAGGGTGCTCCACGTTTTGTTCCAGGGAATCCGGTTATTGTTCACATCCGCGTAAACCGATTGCAGGGAGGTGCCCTGCTCCACGAGACGCTCCGCCGGAATACCCGCGACGCGCTTCGAAACGCCGAATTTTTTCCCGGCAGGCAATTTCAGCCGCAGATCCGTTTCCTGATACTGAGGATACCAGGTCGCCATCTCAAGCTCGCGCGGAAGCCTTACCTCGGCTGCTCCCGGAGGCGATTCCCGCGGGACCATATCCCGGATCTCCAGCATCGCATATTCCGACTGCGCCGTGAAATTCCGGTACGTCTCCGGATTCATCATGATCTCCCACCACTTCCCCCGAAGCTGAGCCACCGTCGTCGCCTTCGCCGGGTCGATGTAATACACATAGAACGTATGCGCGCCCTCCGGGAGTTTGATCCCGGTGGTCGCCAGAGCCTCCTGCTCGGCCGCGGACAGGGGCGTCATAAAGGAGTTCAGCACCCATGGCTTCGTCTGGTTTCCTCCCGTCTTTGTGGGCAGTGATGCCGGGAAATTCAGTTTCACATGCCCGGTGGGCAGGATCGACAGCGTCACGTTGCGCCCGTTGATCATTCTGAAAATCTGGCCGCCGGCCTTTATTTCCAGGACGCCGGCTTTGACGGTGGCACCGTTGCGCAGAGTTTCCACGGGGCTTCCTGCCACGCCAGGAATCGCGCCTCCGAGCAGAACGGAGATCAAAAGAGGACAGACTGATTTTCGTAACATCGGGAAGTGTTATGATCGATCGAAGGGCTCACAAGTCCGCGTTCATGCATCCACCGGCACGGAGCTGGAGGCTTTGCAGGACTCCTCGATGCTCAGACCGTCCGACAAGTTGAATTAGCGTCTTCCACGGACGCAAACCGACGCCATCCACCCAATCGTTTTGCTCGTAGAATATTCAGCGAGACTGAAGACAGGGGACCGTTTTCAGCATCGCCTTCCGGGCCGTTCCGCGGGTGCGGGACGGCTCCGGATGCCTTTTTCGGGCTTAGCCCCCGGAAAGTGCGAAAAAACGGGGCTTCGGAAAGGCTGCCAACCCAAAAAGGGAGACCCGCGCCCACAAACGGCCCTAAAATCGAAAAAGAGTCTGATTTTTGAGAATAATTTCAAAAACACGCAAAAACAGGTAGCGCGCTTTGGTATTTTCCATAACTTTCGGGTGAAATTGAAATTTCCCTGTTTGTTATGCGAATCACATCGACCATTGCCTCCGCTCTCCAGCGCCTCCTCTT
>DATAIE010000713.1:0-2552 GCA_036262875.1 Verrucomicrobiales bacterium | reverse complement strand
TAGGAATCTTAAGATCAGGGGGTTGTGTAAAATAGACACGCCAGGTTCCTCTCCGGCGCTGGAAAATGCACGACCGGCAAAGAAGAAAACGTCTCATTTTGCAGCGTGGCGGGCGGCGAAGAAGGGGTTTGATTATAAATTCCATAACGCTATCTTTGCGCCCCATGACTTTCCGACCAGCCAGTCACCTCATCACCGTGCTGCTGTGCCCGCTTTGCCTTCCGGCGGCGGACACGAATAACAATCAGCAGAGCGATATTTGGGAACTGGCGTATGGAGCCACGGGGTTGCCTGCCTCGGGGGACGCGGATGGCGACGGCTTCAGCAATGCAGTTGAAAGTGCGGCAGGAACCAATCCGCTGAGCGCGCTCGATTTCCCGGCCCTGGATGTTGCCGGTGACGGAGCCGGAACCGGGAATGTCCAGTTTCTCTGGCACGGGGTGGCCGGAAAAAAATACACGATTCTTGGCAGTTCCAGTCTGTCGGGGACGTGGAGTGCGGCGGCTCCGAATGTGTCAGGGGAGGGGGATACGCTGCAGGTCACCCTGTCGACGGGGGCTTTCACCCGTCAGTTTTTCAAACTCTCCGTCGCGGACCAGGATACGGATGGAGACGGCATTACCGATGCAGATGAACGCCTGGTGGGATTCGATCCGGCGACGACCCGCACCGAGCGCAGCACGCAGCTCGACTCTGTGCGTCTCGCTGCCGGCCTCACTGCGGCGAACACCATCACGGTTTCGGTCTACGATGACACGGCTACCGAGCGATGGCCCGATCCCATTTTGTTTACCGTGCGCCGTGCCGGCGGGCTTCAGCCGCTGACGGTGAATGTCTCCCTCACGGGCACTGCCACACGGGGCGCGGACTACACGACCAGTTTCGCAGGCACCGCGGTGAAGTTTGCCGCCGGCCAGCGCGAGGTCTTTGTCGAGGCCACGCCAGTGGCGGACACGGACGACGCAGAACCGGCGGAAACGATCATCCTGACGGCGCTGCCGGGAAGCGGCTACACGGTGGGCGCACAGAATACCGCCACAGGGAACCTTCTAAACGAGACCGCAACGAGCAATCCCTCCGCCAAGGCCGCGGCACGGTTTCTCATTCAGGCTGCTTTTGGACCAGACCAGGACAGCGATGCGGACGCCGACCAGATTCCGGAAAACGTGGAGGAGGTGATGCAACTCGGATTCAACGGCTGGATCAACGATCAGTTCACCCGCCCCGTGGGATCATTGCAGCCTTTTGTCCAATGGGCGATTCAGAACGAAAACGCCCTGCAAATCTACAACGACAAGAAGCAGGACGCCTGGTGGGGCCGGGTCATGGGGCTGCCGAAACTGCGTCCGGATGCCACTTCCACACAACAGCCCGATCCGCTGCGGCAGCGCGTCGGCTATTCCCTCAGTCAGATCTTCATCATCTCCGACCGCATGGAGGACCTGGCCGTGAATCCGCTGGGCATGGTGCACTACTACGACATGCTGCTGGGGCACACGTTCGGCAACTTCCGCGATCTGCTCTTCGATGTGGCAATGCACCCGTGTATGGGACTGTATTTGAGCCACCTGGGAAATCAGAAGCCGAATCCTGCGTCGCACCGTTTCCCTGACGAGAACTTCGCGCGGGAAATCATGCAGCTTTTCAGCGTGGGGCTGTGGGAGCTGAATCAGGACGGCACCCGGAAACTGGACCCGCAGGGGAATCCGATCGCCACCTATTCCAACGCGGACATTACCGAACTCGCCAGAGTATTTACGGGGCTCGCTTTCGGAGGAGACAATGTGAATTTCGGCCTGTGGCCCCGGGACTTCACCTCTCCCATGAAGGCATGGGACGCCGAGCATGACCTCGCCCCCAAGAAACTCCTGCGGGGGGTGACTACGCCGGCGCGCACTGCCAGCCCGGCGGATACGGGCACGGCCACGATGCTGGATGTCAATGCGGCGGTGGATAATCTGTTCAATCATCCCAACGTGGGTCCCTTCATGGGGCGGCTGCTGATTCAGCGGCTGGTGACGAGCAATCCCTCTCCGGCCTATGTGGGCCGGGTGGCCGCAGCGTTTGCGAATAACGGTCAGGGCGTGCGGGGCGATATGAAGGCTTTCATCAAGGCCATCCTCCTCGATCCGGAGGCGCGCGATCCTGCCATGATGAACGATCCGAATTTCGGTAAACTGCGCGAACCGTTCCTGCGCTGTGTGAATCTCGCCCGCGCCTTCAACGCCTACACTGCGTCAGGGTGGTATTACCTGGATGCCTTCACGCTCGATCACGTGCAGGAGCCCATGAAGTCGCCCAGCGTGTTCAACTTCTACCTGCCGGACTACGCGCCGCCGGGGACGCTGGTGGAGCATGGACTGGTGGCTCCCGAGTTTCAGATCATCAATGCCACGAGCGCGACGATGGCCCCCAACTATTTCTGGAATGCCATCACCGGAGGGCTCCACCGGTGGGGCACCGGCAGGGCGGAGTATGAAACGCATCTCAATCTCTCCCAGGAGATGCTGATGAACGTGCCTGCCGCCGGCCTGAACGATCCGAACCCGAAT
>DATAIE010000712.1:0-2609 GCA_036262875.1 Verrucomicrobiales bacterium | reverse complement strand
GCCGCGAGATAGCGCATCATCCGCTTCATCGCGCGGGCGAGCCGGGGCTCCGGCAGCATGCGCCATGCGTGAAACGCGGCGAGCACATGGGCTGTGATCTCCGGCGTGCTCCGGTCAAACGGCAGGGTGCCCCATCCGCGGCAGAACGTGGGAATTCCGCCATCCCGGTTTTGAAGGCTCAGCAGCCAGCGCACCGCGTGCAGTGCGGCCTCGCTGTCATCCGGTTCGCCCAGGAGTCGCAATGCCAGCAATGCCCCGGAGGTGTCGTCTGCATCCGGAACTCCTCCCGGAAGATCCGTCCAGGCCCAGCCGCCGCGCGGGGAATGCGTGTAGGGATGCGTCACCTTGTATTGCTGCCCGAGAAGCCAGCCGCGAATGGCATCGGTGGTATCGACGCGGCCCTCCAGCGCTTTGACGCTGAGCGTCGTGACCCACGTTGCAAGATTGGTATCGATCGGCCATGCGCCGTCATCGCGGGCACTGCGGACCAGAAACCCCACGGCTTCTTTCACCACCGGATGTTCATGCCGCCCCATATCCGCCAGTGCCATCGTCACAAAGGATGTTAGTGGCGTGGCTTCAAGGAATCCACCGCCCTTTGGCTGGATCCTCTGAAGCAGGCGCAGCGTCTTTTTCTTCACCGCGGACCGCCACAGCGCCGCCATTGGATTTCCCCTCACGTGATGAAACCTCACCTGTCCGATCGCAATGAGCGCCGGCAGCGCGTAACTCACTACCGGCATCCTGACCGCTGCAAAGAGCCCCCGCGGCAGCGCCGCCAGCTCAAACGGCAACTGCGGCACCAGCCGCCAGCACTCCGGGGCTGGTCCGAGGCCGCCGCCCAGCGCACAGGCCATGAGGATCGGCACCGAGAAGGTCTTGTCTTTCCCATACCGTTTCTCCAGCGCCTTTGCGAGCAGCGCCGGTGTGGTGCCTCCCGCTTTTGCCGTGACCCATTTTTCACAAAGCGCCATGCTTTCCGCCCAGGTCACGTCCTTCGCCATGCCAAATGCCGCGCGGCACAGGAGCGTCGTGGAAAGGTTGGGTTTGCTCAGAGTCGTATCTCCCCAGCCTCCCCCGGCACACTGGGTTTCCGCCAGCCACTTCAGCCCCCTCGCCGTGAGTTCTCGATGACTTTCCCGGTCCGTCCGCATCAGGGCCAGGACTGCCGTCGCCGTGGACAGCGCGCTGCTGCTCAAGTGTCCGTCCCACCAGCCCTCGCCGTTTCGTTCTTTCAGCAGTGCCAGCCGGGCAGCATCGAATGCTTGTTGAACGCGGGAAGTCATCGGGGCGAAATGACGAAATCAGAATCCCGAAGCCCGAAGGAAATCCGAATGACGAATGCCTAACGCCATCCTGCATATTCCGGCCTTCGTCATTCCTTCGGACTTCTGGCTTCTGATTTCGTCATTCCCCCTCACGCCTCCCACGCTTCCGGGACCCGCGCCGCCAGGGGCGGCTCCGCGAATGGCGCAAACTGCGCCTCGAACCGCTTCGGAAGAATCGTCTCAATCAGCACATCGTTGCCATCATATTCCTGATGCAGCAGCTTCCCCT
Source organism: Verrucomicrobiales bacterium (assembly GCA_036262875.1). Lineage (GTDB taxonomy): Bacteria > Verrucomicrobiota > Verrucomicrobiia > Verrucomicrobiales > V1-33 > V1-33. The sequence continues at coordinate 1,052 of DATAIE010000712.1, read as the reverse complement.
GTTTGTGAATCACGCTCATCAGACCGAACTCCGACTGTGGCAGCCGGATCTTCAGCCGCACCGTGCGGTCCAGCATCATTTCGCTCAGCCGCAGAAGCAGTGCCTCCACTCCCTCGCCGGTGTGCAGGGAAACACAGGCCGGTTTGTCGAAGTGCGCCGCGACGCGTGCTCGCTGCTCCGGTGGCACGAGATCGATTTTGTTTAAAACGATCAGCATGCGCTTCTCGTGCGCATTGAGTTCCTTCAACACGTCCATCGTGGTCTGATAGAACTGAAACACCCGCTCCTGGCTGGCATCCAGCACATGGATCAAAAAGTCCGCCACCACGGCCTCCTCCAGCGTCGCTTTGAACGACTCCACCAGACGGTGCGGCAGTGCACGGATGAACCCCACCGTATCCGTGAGCAGCATCTGCTGTCCGTCCGGCAGTTGTACCTTGCGTGTCGTGGGATCGAGCGTTGCAAAGAGTTTATCCTCCGCCAGCACGTCTGCTCCCGTGAGCGTATTGAGCAGCGTGCTCTTTCCTGCATTCGTATAGCCCACGATCGCCGCCTGCGGCACGGGCACGCGCTGCCGTTCCTTGCGCTGCGTGATGCGCGTTTGTTTGATCTCGTCGATCTGACGTTTCAGTGTATCGATCCGTTTCCGCGCGAGGCGGCGGTCCGTTTCGAGCTGACTTTCCCCTTCGCCCCGTGCCGCGCCTGCACTCCCGGAGCCACCGCCACCGCCCTGCCGGTCAAGGTGTCCCCACATTCTCGCCAGTCGAGGCAGCGCATATTGCTGCCTCGCCAGATCCACCTGCAGCCGCGCTTCCGCCGTGCGCGCCCGCATCGCAAAAATATCGAGGATCACTTCCTCCCGGTCGATCACCGTCACGCCGCCCTCCGTTTCCCAGGCGCGCTGCTGCATGGGGGCGAGTTGATTGTCGAAAATAATCACGTCGCAGCCGGTCGCCTTGGCGTGATCTGTCAACTCCTTGCACTTCCCGCTGCCGGTCAGGTATTTCCGGTTTGAGTCCTTCACATACACCAGAACGGTTTCGGAGACTGGA
>DATAIE010000711.1:0-6541 GCA_036262875.1 Verrucomicrobiales bacterium | reverse complement strand
CACAGCGCGGGACCTGGTGGCAGTGGTTTTCAGTATAGTGTATTTCATCGCCGGACTGTGGCAGTTTCTGGCGCTGTATGTCCAGGAGTGGAGAATGTTCCCCTGGGACTGGCACGATTTTACATGGCTTCCGGATCTGGACCGCTGGCCCCTGCCGGTGAGCGGCGGCTTCGTCTACCTTGCTGTCACGGGAAGTCTGCTCGTGCTGGCGTCGTGGATGATTTTTCCCGCGGTGAAAACGGAGGCGGCGGTGCCGACCCTGGAGGCCGTGGATTCCGGCGCGCCTTTACCGCCGCCGGTGGCCGTGCCGGTGGACCTTTCCTTTTCCTGGCTGGGGATGGTCTTCTTCACAATGCTCATCACTGCCGGTCTTACCGTCGTGGCGGGCATCGGACTCCTGAACGAACCTGACAGGAACATGTGGCGGTGTGATACCGGCGGACTGTTGCCTTTGTTTGTCGTTTGGTGGTGTCTGCCATTCCGGAAACCGCCATCCTCTCCTGCCAGTGCCATGCCTGGCGCGGCGCCATCCGGGGAAGTGCGCCTGCCATCTTTTTTTGACAATGCGGGTTCCACCCAAATGGGCGGGTGCGTGCCCCTGATGCTTGGCCTGCTTCTCCTTTTTGTGTGGCCGTTCTTCGCGCCGCTGCACCGCCGTCGTCGTCGTGAGGCGGCGGTGCGCGGGAAGGCCTGCGTGTCTGTCAGGAAAGATACATTTCTCATACTGCTGAATGCCGTGGTGTTCGCCGCCGCCGGCCTTGCAGGCATTTACTTACTGATCCGCTTCCGCGAGATCGAGAGAGTGTGGCAGCCCCGGGAATATCGCTGGGATCCGTACTGGAGTTCGGATATCATCGCGTTTCTGTGGCGGGAGACGCTGCTTGCCGTCGTGCTGTTCCTGGGGGGCCTGTGGCTCACGTGGCGAACACTGGGGCGAGCCAAAGCGTTCTTGTATGCGGGTAGCCTGCCGCTCTCCCGCGCCCGGCAGCGTCTGTGCATGCTCATGGGCACACACTTTCTGGTCACGTTTGCGGGCGTTGCGGTGCTTGCGGCCTGGCAATGCGATAAGCTCTTCTGGGAAAAGCTCATCCGGCGTGTGCCGGACGCGCTTGCCGCTGTGCCGGAGGCTTTCGACGCTGGTCCGCCGGTCGAGCGCTTTCGCGAGGCCTGCGCGCAACTGGCCGGGGAGTTCCATCTCACGCCCGAAGAGGTGGAGCGGGGCCTGGAAATCCGGGTCCGCCAGTGGAATGCGATCCTTGAGATTCCCTCCTGGTCGGAGGCTTCTTTCGTACTGGCTTATCTGTCGGAGGAGCCGCGGTCCGCTGCCACTCTTCAGCAGCGCGAACTCGCGAACCCAACTGACTGTTCGGGCGAATACCGGGCCATCCTCGCGCAACGCCGGGCGGTGCAGGCGGAGAGCGATCCCCCGGTGCTCGCCACCCGTCTGCGCCTGGCCCGTGCCTTCCGCTCCGAACGTAATAACGCTGCGTTCGAAAAGGTCATCGATGAACTGCTCGTCACGTTCCGCACGGTGCCCGTGCCGGACGACGGGCCTGTGCTCAGCCTTCTCACCGATTGCACCCGGGGCATCGACGATGCACGAAAGGAGGCGTTGCTTCGCCTGCTCATCGCCGTCGAAGACCGGAAAGCCGCCAGTCTTCCGGACGGGGCGGAGGTCCGGAGGTTGAACCGGGGCCGGTTTCTTTCAGTGGATGATATGCGGCGGGAACTCGCGGATTCTCTGCATATCCAGAAAAAATACACCGGTGAGGAAGCGGAACGCCGCGCACTGCTAGCCATTCTGGAGGATCGGAAAGCCCGCGGTGTCCGAGACCGGCACCTCGACGGGAGAATCGCCCGCGTGCGTCTCTCCCTCGCCCGCTGTATGGAGGCACAGTCCAAAGACGACGAAGCCGCCACCCTCGCTGCCGCCATCCTCTCGGAAGCCCTCAAGCGCCGGGATCACGAAACCATCGGCGAGGCGACCAGACTGCAAACCGATCTCGCCAAAAAGAAGGCCGCCGCGCTGAACCCCTAACGCGTTTTAAATTACATCGCAGCCGTTTGGAGAGAGACTTCCACCGCGCGGCCACCCTCGTTCAGAGGTCGCTGCACGACCAAAGCCTCTTCCTGTCGGCTACACTTCATTTCAAACCGCTCTCAGAGGCTGCACTAAGGCGAAAGCGCCGGGCCGCACGGGCCCTGTTCCGTCTTACGGTTTCTTTTCCGGTGCCGTCTTTTCTTCCGGTGCCGCTTCCGCCTTTTCCTTCTCTTTCTCTTTTCCTTCTGTTTTCTCCGGAGCCACGCCTTTCACCGCCTGAAAGCCGGAGAAGGACGGAGTGAAATCCTTCACAGAGGTGCTGATGGCCGCCACGCCGCCTTTGATCCGGCGGCTCCGCCAGGCGGGATTGGTGAGTTCCTTGGGTTCGCAGGTCACCCAGTTGGTGCCGTCCTGACTGATGGCGCCCTCCATTTTGTCGCCGCTGCGGGTGAGGCGCAGCCAGAGCGGCTTGCTGATGTCGATGGGCGGAAGGTCGCCGGTAGTGCCGATGCGTTCCAGTTCGCCGTCCACGCGGATTTCAAAATTGGCATACGGCCGCGGTGCAGAGCCCGAATGCTGGAGCGTGGCGCGCTCCAGGCGGATGTAGTTTTTCTCGTCCGCAAAAACCGCGAGCCCGGCGCCGGTGTAGCCCGTGCGGCCCGCCTGAGTGGACTGCTCCCCTGGCTCGAACTCACCCTCCACTTTCACCTGAATATCGAAGTCTCCGCTGAGGTCCGTGCCCACGCGCGGCGCGGTGCTGCTTTTCAGTTCCGTGCTGAGATCGTGCGGCGTGGCGGAGCCCGGCACGGTGATGGTGAGCTTGCCGTCTTTTTGCTGAAACTTGCAATCGCCCGCAGGGTCTTTCGTTTCGCCCCAGCCCCGCAGGTACTCGCCCTCCTTCGTGTTGCTTTCGGCGGCGGGTTTTTCCGCCGGCGCTTTTTCCGCCGGCGGCGGCGCTTGCGCCAGGAGACCGGCAGCGGGGAGCAGCAGGGAAGCGGCGGAAAAAACGAGAGAGAGGCGGTGCAGATTCATGAGTTGGGACACAGTTAGGGTTTTATGATCGGCTGCCACCAGTCGCGGCGGCGGGGGAAGTCTGGTGCAGGCCACCGGGACAGGGCAAGATTTATTAACAGACGCCAGGCAAAAGCGTTCAATCTCTGCGCAGGGCCGCCTTGGCTGTCCCGGTGCCGGTGCGGCGTTCATCTCTCCGTCGATGTCCCCGCATCAGATTTTCCATCCAACCCGCTCACCAGGCCTTCGACTCTAAAGTCGCCCTTGTTACGCTCCTTGAACTTTTGCTGCCGTTCCCGTTCACTCGCTTCCGATTCCCGAACCCGCAGGTCCTCCTCTTGCTTCCGCCGATCGTATACCAGCTCCGAGCGAATAAAAAGCCCTGCCCCGACGAGGACAATCAAGCTAACAAAATCACGATGATGGCGCTTTGGGACTTTGGGCTCTTCGCTGCACAGGTTGATTCTTTCATAAAAGGAACACCAGTAACCTCCATGGTTTTTCACTTCCGAAAAGCTGGTTCTCCAACTATTCGGGAGGGGAAGCTCCATGAGTTCCATCGATCCCATGCAAGAATCCGGGCGTCCGCCGCCGCCGACCACCTCCCCACCAGCCCTGCCCGTCCGGCGCAGGAGAGTGTGGTTCAATCTTGCAGGCATGCGCTTTTGGCTGGTGACGTTGCCGCTGATCCTCTGGATCACCTTCCTCATCATGGTGTTCTGGCCGGGGTTGAATTTCAATTTGGAGATCTCGGAGCGCTTTTATTTCAGGAGAAAATATAGACCCGGCATCATGGATGTAGCGGTTCTCGGCGCTGGCCGGGTATTCTTTCAAAAAAGTTATGATGCAGCAGGGGGCTTTTACTTTACGGGTTTCAAAGCGTTCGATCTGCCTAATGAGAAGATCTGGGGATACTACCGAAGCGATTGGATTATTTTGGTCGGCTGGAGAAAGTGACGCAGGGCGGCTGACAGCCCTGGCTGCTCCAGTTCGTTCTATTCCGTTTTATTTTTTGCTCGCGTCCATTTGTCACCATGAAAACCGCCCTCCAGTTCCTCGCAGCCGCGCCGTTCTTTTTTCCTGTCGTCTCCGCCCCGGCGGATTCCGCTCCTGCTGGAAAGAGCGATGCCGCACCCCGGCGCTTGAGTTCGTGGGGTTCGGGCGCGGGCAGTGTCATCGTGGATGACATCCCGGACAGCGGCAGCGATCTCGGCTCCGGCGTGGAATACTGGCCAGCGGAGGAGGTCTTCCTCGTGCTGGACAACAATGCGAAAAATCTCCGCCGCGTCACTCCCGCGGGCACACAGAAGGGCGGGCCGCTGGCCCTCACCCACTTTTGGGACCCGGAGGAAATCCGTCTCATCGATGCCGCGTCGAATACCTTCGCAATCAGTCAGGAATACCAGGGCGATGACAAGCCTAACGAAATCGTGGTGATCAAAATTCCGCCTGGCGCCGATGCCGTGGACCGGAATGACGCCATCCGCGTGCTGCGCCCGGTGCTCTCCGACGACGGACAAACGGAGGCCGGAAAAGACCGGAACAAGGGCTATGAAGCGATGGCCTATCGCGACGGCCAGTTCTATTTCTGCCTGGAAAAACAACCCGTTTTGGAAAGCACGCCCGGATTTTGGAATGTGTGGTCCGTGCCCAATGCGGGCGGCGGCGGCACCACTCCGGCCACGCCCGCGGCCAGGCTCGTTTTCCCCCTCGCGCCCGTGCTCACCGGCCGCACCACGGATGTGGCCAGCATGTGTTTCACGCCATGGGGCACGCTCATCCTCGGCTGCGATGAAGGCACGGGCACCCTGCCGGACAGCCGGAAAATCCAGGCCGGTCGCCTCATCGAGGTCACGCTCCGCGGCCAGCTCGTGGATGATTCGCCTCCGCCCGTCCTCAACAACGGCCACCACCTGCGCCAGTTGGAGGGCATCTGCTTCCGCGCCGCCACCGCCACGAATCCTCTCCAGTTCGTCATCACCGGCGAGCCGGACCAAACGCCCGGCACGGACTGGATGGTGCTGGAGTAAACGCGGTCACATCAAGGAGCGGTGACATTCCAGTCGCTGTTCTCCTCATGCGCCATCGCGCCACTTCATTCCAAATGGCGCCTTCGTCGCAGGGGGATCACAGCGACAGAAATGTCGCCGCTCCCTGCGAATCCGCTCGCGGTGGACTCTTCGCTGAAAGCGGCTACGCGTCGCGTTTTCCATTCACCCCTTTTCCATGCCCCCGCCGCCCGACGATCTCCCCATCCAGCACGTCACGGATACCGCCATCTGGGTCGCGCACTACCGCGCGCTGGAGTCGGTGCGACCGGATGCGCTTTTCCACGATGACCTCGCCGCCGTGCTCACCGGTGAGCGCGGACGCAGGATCGCAGAGGCGCTGGAGCGGCGTGAAAGTCAGAGCATGACGCGGTGGTCGGTGATTATCAGGACGGTCGTCATCGACCGCCTTATCCAGAGGCTCGTCGCGGAGGGCGTGGATACCGTCATCAATCTCGGCGCTGGTCTCGATACCCGCCCCTATCGTCTCGCGCTGCCGGCCTCACTGCACTGGATCGAGGTGGACTACCCTGACATGATCGCGCACAAGGAAAAGGTCCTCACCGCCCATCGTCCGGGGGTGCAACTGGAACGTATTCCGCTGGACCTCGCGGATGTCGACGAACGGCGAAAACTCTTTGCCCGGCTCGGTGCCGGAGCGCAGCGCGCGCTCATCCTGACAGAAGGCGTCGTCGTCTATCTCACGGAAGCCCACGTCACTTCGCTCGCCGAAGACCTGCACGCGCAGCCCTCCTTCCAGTATTGGATCGGCGAATACTTCGCGCCGCAGCTCTACGGCTACTTCCAGTCACCCAAACGGGCCAGCCGCTTCAAAAACGCGCCTTTTCAGTTCTTCCCGGCTGACTGGATGGGCCTCTTCCGCTCCCGCGGCTGGACTCCGCACGATATCAAATACCTGGGAGAGGAGGGAAAACAACTCGGCCGCCCCATGCGGCTCCCCTGGTGGGCCCGCATCCTCATCCGCCTCTCCGGCAGGAAAAAAGCCGCCGGCGTGCTGAAGCTCGTGGCGTATGTGGTCTTCCGGAGGAGTGGTTAGGAAAAGTTTCTACCGGCGGGGCCGCAGAATAATGAACGGGAGGAGGGCTTGCTGCGACTAAGGCGAAATGACAAAACGGCAGCGACTTGTTTTCCTGATCGCGGGGGCCATGCTTTTCTCCGCCATTCCGCGGGTGCAGGCCTGCCTTTGGGATACCGACACCCTCCTGACGGAACGAACGAGATTTCCGGATGTCACGGACATCATGACGGGAAATTTTCCGCGGCATTCCCGGGCGTTTTATGAATGGCGCGTCAAAACCTGCGAGGCGGCATTAACGAATAACAAAACATCCGCAGCCCTGTATGACGACCTCGCCGTCGCCCGGCACAAACTGGGCGATCACAAAGGGGCGATTCGGGCCATGGAAGAGAAGGAGCGGCT
>DATAIE010000710.1:0-2459 GCA_036262875.1 Verrucomicrobiales bacterium | reverse complement strand
CCAGATTCGTCTCATCCCAGGTTTCCATGCCGTAGGTCTTTTTCGCAAATCCCGCCGACGAGGAACCGCGCACGCGAGTCCCGCTGCGGATGGTGAGTTCCGGAATGCCGTTCCCCGTGCCCGCGTCCGCCAGCCGGGCGGCGCCGCCCGTATTCGGGAAAACATGCATCATCGTGGTGGTATACGTATTGCCGCCGCTGTCCACCGGCTGGCCTGCGCCGTGGTCATCCATCACGATGATCGGGAGATTCGAGGTAAAGTTCGAGGTGTTGTTCGTTCCCCCGGTCTCCAGCGGCACATACTGCGCGGTGAGCGTGCGGCTCTTTTGGGTGCCCTGGAAGATGGCCGCGCGGATCAGTTTCCCGTTCGTTGTCGTGAGAGCGATGGGAGCCGTGTACAACGTGGATGCGGTGGTTGGTTGCGCGATGCTGGAGCCGCTGGCGGAGGGATCGGAAATCGTATAACGAATTTCCTGTCCGGCGAGGGCTCCACTGAGGGTCAAATTGAAGTTCGCGGAGTAAGTCCCCGAGGCGCGGGAGAAGATGACGTCATTGGGAAGCTGGATCGTGTTAGGCCCCCCATTCGGTGTGCCGGGGGTCGCGACCGAGAAGTAGCCGGTCACTCCTGTTCCCGTTCCGCTGACGGACCCGATGAGTTGAGGAATGACAATCGCATCCGAACTGGCGGAACTGGTATTCATGTTCTCGATGGCCAGCACGTTGTTGCCGGTCACGAGTGCAGCGAGTGCCGCCGGAGCGACGGTAAAGTCCTCAAAGGTACCGGGACCGTGACTGTTCACGGTCGCAGTGTTCGAAATAGGATCTGTCGTCGGCGCTCCCGCTGAACTCGCCGCCAGGACACCATTGATCCACGCGACAAAGCCGTCGTCGTAGTTCATACGAAGCTTGATGGACGCCACGGCATTTTTGTCAGCGACGCTGAATACCGCGCGGGAATAACTGTGCTTCGATGTCGCACTCATCTCCGCCGCCGTGTTTACGCCCAGGTCCGCGCTGAGATTGGGGCTCGAGCCGGCATTCATATAGCCCACACCGAAAGTGCCGCTGGTCCAGGCTGCGTCGTTGAAGCCGATGGAGCGCCACTGGGGAATGAGCGAAGTGTCCACCGGTACGAACGCTTTCACCGCTGTGCTTTGCTGCACCCACGTCACATCGCTGGAACTGTTGGACGTGCCGTAACTGATGTTGGGATACTGCTGGGGATAGGGAGCCCACTCAGAGGAACGCGTCCCGTCAGGGCGGACCAGCGCGAGGTATTCGCCGCCGGCGGAAAGACTGAAATTCGTATGCAGATTTTGCCCGACAGTGCGGCGGTCATTGCCGGAGGCGAAGACAAGCAGGTGTCCGTTTGGCGGGATGGTCACGGCAGGGAACGGCCACTTTTGCGGATTGCCGGACTCGTCGGTCAGCGACCAGCCTGTCATCACCACCGGGGTGGCATCCGGATTGCGAATCTCGATCCAGTCAGGCCGGCTTCCGTTTTCATCCGTGATCCCGTTCTGATTACTCGCCATGAATTCTGAAATGACCGGCTCCGCGAAAGCCGGAATCGCAGAACAGACAAAAAGGAGGGAGAGGGAGTAAGGACGCATGGGAAAGCGATAATTAATAATACGAATGAAACGCGCAACGGGATGCGGAAAGGTGGAAAGCAGGAAACGATAACGCGCCCTTCATGAGATTCTGACGAAATCTTTCCACAGGGAAATTTGACAATGTCAGAAATGACGTTCCCGCGAAAATATGCCACCGGAATTTGTGGGCAACCGGATTCATGGGAACGATCAACCGGGCTTGTGAAACTTTTGCCTGTCGCAGGCTCCATGGCGTGCTTGACCATCCGCGGCGGAGCCTTAATCTTCCTTTATGTTTCGTTCTCCGACTGACCGCCACCCCTTTTTCCCTTCATTCGAAGCCAACGGCCGGTTTCGATCGGCCATCCAGGGACTCATAAAAGCGGTGGCGGCAGCCGGTCTCTTTACCGTCATCCCCTGTGCAGAGGCCGGCCTTACGGTGACGCCGCCTTCGATTACCAATGCCTTCAACGGAAGCATCGACCTCACGATCACCGGCTTGAACAATGCGGGCCAGACAGTGGTGGTGGAAAAATATTTCGATACCGATGGCGGCGGAACCATCAATACCGGTGACTTTCTGGTGCAGCGTTTCAGGGTCACGGACGGCCAGGTGACCAGCATCGGAGGCCGCCGGAATCTGAACGTGCCCGGCGACGAGGACGGCAGTGCCAACAGCACCATTCACACCAGGCTCTACATGACGCCGGAGGATATTTTCGGGCGGCTCAACGGTGTGTATATTTACCGCGTCTCGCCGGCCACTGCCGGTTTTTCCCCGTTTACCGGGAATCTCACGGTCACGCAGCAGGATTACGGTGGCAGCGGTATCACCGGCAAGGTCATGGGCTCCAGCGTCGCACAG
>DATAIE010000709.1:0-1585 GCA_036262875.1 Verrucomicrobiales bacterium | reverse complement strand
CAATACGATCCGCGACACCCGGTCTGCCACTGATCGCAAACAGTCCACCGGTGTCCGGATCGAGGAAAATGCGGGGCCGGTCAGGTTCGACGGAAACACCATCGAGGCGCCCCAGCCGGTCGACGACCGGCGGAAGGCATCGCCCCCTGCCGCTCCCCTCAAGGAAAAGTCCACGATTTCGCTCGGTGACCGCACGATTACCCTCACAAAACTCGACAGCCTCCCGTTCGTGGAGAGCGAATACACCAAACGCTTTAACTTCGACTCCGCCGCCAATCCCAAACTCAAGGAACTCCGCGAGCGCTATCATCTCAATGAAGTCGTCCAGCCCGGCAAAGACGAGTTCGACCGCCAGCTCCTCCTTCTTCACTGGACGCATGCGCAGTTCAAGAAGTTCGGCCGCCCGTCGACCAATGCCAAAGGCGCTCTCGAAATCCTCGATGCCATCGACAAAGGCCACACCTTCTTCTGCGCCCAGTACGCCGAAGTCCTCGTCTCCGCCGCCGCCAGTCTCGGCTGGATCGACCGCCCCCTTGCCCTCCGCCGCCATCAGGGCGGCAACAAAAACGGCGGTTCCACGGAACACTCCGTCACGGAAATCTGGTCCAATCAGCACCGCAAATGGATCGTGCTTGATCCCACCAGTGATCTCTACGTCGAGAAGAACGGCATCCCTCTCAACGCATACGAAATCCGTCAGGAGTGGTTCTATCACGACGGCAAAGACCTTGCTTTCGTCATCGGTCCGGAACGTAAAAGGTACAAAAAATCCGAACTTCCCGTCCTCATCCAGCACATCCCCGGCTTCGGCGATCTGACCTTCGATCCTGACGAGCCCGATAAATACGGCTTCATCGGCTATATTCCCAACACCAACCTGATGGACGCCGGCTACGACTACGGGAAGATGTTCATCATCAAAGACAAACTCTGCGACGGCACCAACTGGCACGTCCGCCCCAATCCCGCTCAACCCGCCACGGATCCCTATTTCCCGCTCAACCAGGCCTCCCTTTCCCTAACGCCTTCAACGGATGGTCAAATCGAAGTCTCGCTCCAGACTCTCACTCCCAATTTCGATCACTTCGAAATCCAGATCGATGAGAAAGGCTGGCAACCTTCCAGGGCCAGGTTCCTCCTGCCTGTTCATCCCGGTGCCAACCATCTTGAGGTCCGTTCCTGCAACACCTCACATGTTTCCGGTCCGGTCTCGGCGGTGGAGTTGACGGTGAGCAACTGATTATTGCTGATCCATCGGGAGTCGCGCACCCCGTCCGTTTTTGAAATGCCTGGCAATCCATTCCGTCGTCGTGCAGACTTTGGCTTTCTCCGCCTGAAGCGGCCGGGCCAGACAGGCTCCAAGTAGCGAAAGGCGAACTCACTTTTCCAGCCATGCCCACCATCCCCATCATCCTTGGCAGCACGCGCCGTGACCGTCAGAGCGTCAAAGTCGCCCGCTTCATTCTTTCCCGGCTCCAGCAGCGGGCAGGTGTCCAAACCGAACTCCTCGATCTCGCGGAATATAACTTTCCCATCATGGAGGAGCGCCTGCATCACCGCGATGACCCGCCGCCGCGGCTGCAGG
>DATAIE010000708.1:0-4513 GCA_036262875.1 Verrucomicrobiales bacterium | reverse complement strand
TTCCGCACATTGGTTTGATTGGAATTGTTCGTTCCCGCATCGCCCAGGGCCCAGATGCGAATGGGCTGCACCGTCCCCGGCAGCGGATGAGTGGTGAAGGTATAGTCCGTGCCGCTGGCGAGAGTATCCGAGGCCGATCCCACGCTGTAATACTAGGTCGTGCAGGCTGACAGCCCGGTGACCGGCACGATGTGTTCCGTGGTCGCGGCGGATTCATTGACAACCTGCGTCAGGGCATCGGGCCTCGTCCCGTAGCGCACCCGGCCTGCAATGCTCGCGCTGCTGCGCCAGCGGATCGTGGTTTGCACGGGCGAGGTTCGCTGCAGATAAGGTCCGCGGGTAAGTGAGCCGGACGGACCAGGAACCACGGAAACGGAAACCGGAACGGAGGTGCGCCTGCCGCCCGCGTCGTCCGTGGTCACTGCTGTCAAAACGTAGGAACCGGCGGCAACCCCGCTCCAGATGAATCCATAAGGCGCGGTGGTGGATTCCCCCAATTTTGAAGCGCCGTTGTAGAACTCCACTTTCACAATGCTTCCATCGCTGTCCGAGGCATTCGCCGTGATGGGAATCGTGGCGAGGCTGTTGAAGGAGGCGCCGCTGACAGGCGAAGCGATCGACACCGAGGGCAGCGCATTGCCTCCGATGGTGGTCACCGTCAGGTCCATATCGAAGCTGATATCGGAGCTCGACGTTCCGCTCTGGTGGACCTCCACAGCGATCACGTTAGGGCCATTGACCAGGACATTCGCCGGCAGTGTCAGCGGGAAGTAGGTTGTCTCGTCCGCCGGCGTATCACCGGTATTGTTCACGGCCGTAGTGAGATAGTTGATCGCACCGGCGGGCATGTTGCTGCGGGCCACCTCCACTCCGTTGATGTAAATGACGGCACCGTCGTCGCGCTCGAGGGTGGCGGCGAGTCCCAGCACTTTGCTCACGTCCGCGATCGTGAAAGTGCTGCGGAAATAGTAGGTGATGTATTTCACTGTGCTGGTCATGCCGTCCGGTCCCTGACGGATCGCCGTCACCGGAGAGTCGCCATAGCCCAGTTCCGCCGGCCCGGACGCCCATGGCGACGGAGCCTCCACGTAGTCCGCGTTTCTCCACTCCGTGCCCTGATCCGTACCCTGATCGTAGTATTTCCACACCGCACCGCGGGGAAGCACCACCGTATCCGTGAAGGCGACTGCATTGACCTGCACGGGAGCAGAGGTTGTGACCACACCATCGTTATCCGTGGCCGCCACCGTCAGTGTGAGGGGTCCCGGTTCGATGTTCGGAATGACGAACGAGTAAGGTGCGCTGACGGCCTCGCCGGCCTTCACGCCGTTGCTGTAGAATTCCACTTTTGTGATGAGGCCGTCCGTATCCGTCGCCGCGGCGAAGACAGTCAGGGAAGAGGCGGGAACAGTCGTGCCGCCCGGCGGTGAAATGATGGCCACCGCAGGCGCAATGTTGGCGGGGTTGGTCACCGTGATGCTGACGGGAGCAGAGGTCGTGGAGGCTCCGGAATCATCCGTGGCGACGGCGGTGAGGGCATAGGTGCCGGACAAAACCGGTGTCCAGTCAAAGGTGAAGGGAGCATTCTGATCCTCACCGACTTTGACGGCACCGGCGAAAAACTCCACCTTCGTCACCGTTCCGTTGTCCATGGCATCGGCAGCCAGAGGAACGGATACCGGGATGGCAAAGGAAGCCCCCGGTGCAGGTGCGGTCAGGGTCACCACCGGCGGCGGCTGCGCCGGAAGAATCGTGACATCATCGAGGCCGTAGATTTGGTCCGGCGAGGTCGCCACGGCATTGTCGTCCACCCAGCGCAGGCGCAGATTCGCGCCACTGGCCCATGCGGTGGAGAAATTCACAGTCGTGAGCGGCACCGTCGTCACACCGGTGGAGTTGGGCACGATCACTCCGGCGGGTCCGGCGGCGGTGGGATTGAGTGCTGAAGCATTGATCCATGTGCCGTTCGCCACACTGTAAAAGAGCCAGTAACCGGGCAGTTCATTGGCTCCCGGCGCGGTGAAGCGGCGGATCAGATAACCCACCTGCACCCCGTTGAGCGCCCCGCCGGTGTTGTTAGTGAGCGAAAGCTGGAGCACGACTCCCGAGCCGGATGTCGGCGAGGTTCCCAGTGCCCGGTCGGAGGTGGAGGCGGGAAGGGCGAAGTTGAAGCCCTGCGTATTGCTGGAGGCGGTGAACGTCGTGGCCGCGATGAGAGTGGCATTTGCGGTCCCCCCGCTCATGGCTCCCGTTCCGGTGGCGAGGATGCCCCCCGCCGTCGAGTCGGTCCAGGTGGAATTGCTGCCTCCCAGACTCCCGAGGAACGACCAGCCGGCGGGAGCGGCTGTTCCGCCCGTACCCATGCTGTTGAAATTCTGAGTGTAGCCACTTCCGGTGAAACTCACCTGAGCGGTGACGGGGATGGCCAAAGATGGCAGGAGAAAAGCCAGTGTCCTGAGGAGACGGGAGTTCATGATTTGGTGGAGGGAAGAATGCGTTGAGGAGACGAGAGCGAAGGTGTTGCGGAGGCCCGTTCCGGAAGGCTGACACCGCGAAGAATGGCGAGACCCTGACGAGCCTCCTCCGCCAGCCGGCACATGGCGTTGGAACTGCGTTCGGCGGCGGGCAGGCCGGCGAGATGCGTAAGCAGCGACTGCCAGGCTTCGCGGGATTCCGGGATGCGGCAGGCAGTTGTCAGGATCGCAGCCCGCTTTGCCATCCACTGCTCCGGACGGGGAGCCGCATGCTGCATGGTTTCAACGCGTGCGAGAGCCGCGTCATAGCGCTTCAGAGAAAGCTCCACGTCCAGCGCCCTCTGAGCGAGGGAGGGAATGAGCCCTAGCGACTGGATGCCGCGATCCAGCACCGCCAGCGCTTCGTCAGGGTGTCGCGCAGACGCCAGGGCCGCAGCGGCCTCCTGAAAAAGGTCCGGTTCCGGAGCCGCAGAGAGCCGCAGGGCCGCGCGGTAGTCATTGAGCGCGGCGTCCGTTTCAGACAGCGCAGAAAGAGCACGCGCACGGAAAAGAAGGGCCGGCACATCCCCCGGATACCGGGTGAGGAAGCGGTCGAGCGCCTCCCGGGCCCCCGCGGGACGCTGCAGCGCCAGCAGCGCGGAGCCTCTCAGCTTGTCGGTGGGGAATTTCCCCGGCTCCATACGGTCGAGATCAGCCAGGGCCGTGAGAGCCCCCTCAAAATTACCATCCTGAAAAAGCAGATCCGCCAAAGTGAGTCTCCGCGCGCCATCGCCCGGATGCTGCAGGATCTCCGCTTTCAGATCACCGATCCTGCCCCCCAAATCACCGTGTGCCCGGAGTGCGCCGGTGAAGGCGAGGCACAGGAATCCAATGAGTTGCGCGGCAGCGGCGTATCTGCGGGAAACAGGCATGAGTTGAGGTGCGCCACCCGTGAACCCGCCGGACCCTTCCGGCAAATCCTGCACCGCAACGTTTATGTCACCGCGTTCCGGACAACTCCTGTCATTATTCGATCAATCCCGGATCGACGCGCGATAACAGGTCCATCCCCCCGCAACGTTTTGTTAGTAAATCATCCTGCCGCGTCTACCCTGACACCATATTACGCCGGTTTCCTTCCTCCCCCGCCCTGCCCGTTTTGCGAAGGAGGATGACTTCCTGGCAATATCAGCAGCCGGTCAGCCGTGTGCGAATGTGCTTCGCCGCGGCGATGCCGGCCAGCCCGAGGCTCATCAGCAGGAGCGTGCTTCCCGCGTCGGGAACCGCAGCCGTCGGGCCTCCGTTGGCAGTGGGCACCGTTAAACTGGCCCAGCCGGCCTCCGGCTCATTGGCTCCGCCGATATCCGACGTAAAGAAGTGAAGGTTCAGCGGTTCCGCCTCTGCCGGAGTGAGCCATGGATCGCTGCCGTCCAGGCCGGAGAGGTCCGAGTAAAAACCGTAAGCCATGCCCGGCGCGGGCGCAGCGGAGCCAAGGGTCAGGTCGGGGAACCAATAGAGGCGGAGCGGGTCCCCCTGATCCCAGGTGAAACCGTTGCTTGAAAAATCGGCGAACTGAAGATTCGGCGTGACGTCTGAGAGCAGGCCGCCTCCCAGCGTCTCAAGGTTCCAGCGCGCGAGTTCGATTTCGCCCCCGGTGGTAAACAAACTGCCGGAGGGGCCGTGGAAGTCGCCGTCTCTGGCCACGGTGAGAATGACGAGACCGGTGGAGGGCATGGGAGCGCTGCCGTCCGCATTGCTGAGAACTCCGGCATCAACGGAGATGATGACCGCGGAGGAAGTGATGGGTCCGACAGCAAAGAAGGGAATCAGCCAGGTGGGAAGTTTCATGAGAGGGAGGTATCGTTAGTAGTTGGGGATGTTAAGCCAGGTGGGGGAAACGAAGCCGGCGCTCTTTCGAATCATGAATCCGTTACCCGGAGTGAAGAGAAGCGCGGAGTCGAAGAGGGCGGTGCCGCCGCCGACTTTCCGCCATCCGCCGTTCCAATAGAAGTAGATGGCAGAGGGCGACTTGTTCAGCCGGGCGAGCGTGTTGTCATAGA
>DATAIE010000707.1:0-7880 GCA_036262875.1 Verrucomicrobiales bacterium | reverse complement strand
GCCCGCACCCGCGGGAGGGGATAAGTTTGTCCGGTTCCCGAAGGCGTGGCAGCAGTCCAGTGCAGGATTTGCTGATCTTTCCAGGGGAGCCTGCCTGCTCCAACGTATTATGCATTCGCTTCGCATCTGCTTCGTTTTCACCTGCCTGACCCTTCCGGCCATGGCCGGGGAGCCCGGTGATGTGGTCAAATCCGCAGTGCAAAAACTCGCGGAGGCCCCCAACTATTCCTGGCGGATGACGACGGCGACGGGCGGGGACTCGCGCTTTACCCCGGGTCCGGTGGAGGGGCAGACGGAAAAAGGGGGGCTCTCGCACCTCGTCATGACTTTTGGGGAACACAGCGTGGACGCCATTGTGAAAAACGGCCAGGTGGTCGTGAAAAACGAGGATGGCTGGTCAAAACCGGAGGATCGCAAGCCTCCGCCAGGATTTGGCCCTCCCCCGCCTCCCCCTCCCCCGAGGGATCGTGATGTGGACATCCGGAAAGACGGGGAATCCCGTCCGGAAGGCGACCGGAAAAAGGACGAGCGAAAGGACGCCGACGGCAGACGGGGAGACGGTCGCCGGAGAGGATCGAAAGGCGGATTTCTCGCCCGCAGGCTCCTCACGATGCAGACGCCGGTCGACATGGCCGCGGACCTGACGGGCAAAGTGAGCACTTTCAAAACGGACGGAGACGGCATCTCCGGCGATCTCTCCGCCGCCGCGGTCCGGGATCTGCTGACGTTCGGGGGACACCGCCGCGAAGGGGGAGGAGGACCTCCGGAGCCCGCCAATCCCCGCGGGAGTGTCAAATTCTGGGTCAAAGAGGGCGCTCTCAATAAAATGGAGGTTCGCCTCTCCGCCACGCTCTCGTTCAACGGGAACGAAGTGCCCCTCGACCGGACGACCGTCGTAGAATTTACAAAAGTGGGCACCACGCAGGTGGAAGTGCCCGCCGAAGCCCGAAAGTTGCTCGAAACCGATCCCGCCTCCCCGAAACCGGAAAAGAAACCGGACTAAACCAAGGCCTCCCCATTTTAAACACCAACAAACCATTACCCATGAAAACACCTGTCATTCTCAATCTTGTATGGGCCGGCGTGGCCGGCGCCGCCTTCTATACCGGAATGAAGTTCAGCAATTCCGACGGTTCAAAGAACAGCGGACAGAAGAACATCTCCGCAGTGACCACGGTCGCCGGTTCCGGCGGCAGTAAGATGGTGAATCCGCTGCTGGTTTCCAAAGACACCGCCGTTCTGGACTTCTTCAAACAATACGGTCTCGACACCGGCGTGCCGCTTACCCCGGAGAAGATGAAGGAGGCCATGCTGACGGCCATCCGGGAAAGCGATCCCGTGAAGAGCCAGCTCATGTTTGCCCGCCTCATGGAGGAACTGACGCCGGAAAATGCTCCTGCGGCCCTCGCCATGATCCGCGAGAATGTGGGCGGCGGCATGGAGTCCATGCGTTATATGAGCATGCTCGCCTACAAGTGGGGTGAAGTGGACCCCGCAACGGCCATGGCGGAACTTTCCAAGGGAGACGACCGCGGCGGGCGCATGGGACAAACGGTGGCGCTTGCCGGCTGGGCCGCCAAAGACCCTCAGGGAGCCATTGCCTGGCTGGCAGCCTATGAAGGCGATGCCCGCGAGAAGGAGTGGATGGGCATGTCTCTCATCAACGGCCTTGCGCGGTCGAGCCCGGAGGAGGCGATGAAATATGCGCTGACCATCAAGGACGAAGGCAGCCGGACCCGCGCCGCGGAATCGATCGCCCGCGAAATGATCCGCAGCGGCGGCACGGAGAAGGCGACCGCCTGGCTGGCGACGATCACAGACGCCGATATGAAGAAGGGCGCATTCCAAACGGTTTCCGATCAGCTTCTGCGCAGCGACCCGGCAAAGGCCGCCGAGTTCATCAAGCAGCACGCCAATGAAGACTATGCCCGCGGCGCCGTGGCCAGCCTGGCAAACAACCTCGCCAAAAAGGATGTGCAGCAGGGGCTGGATTTTGCCGGCACCCTGACCGGACAGAGCCAGGCCAGAGCCTACGGTTCCGTCATCAGCGAGTGGCTGGATCAAAATAAGGGTGCAGGCGCTGCCGATGCCGCAAAATATGTCGAAGCGATGCCCGCCGGCGCTAACAAGGATGCCGGAGCCCGGGAACTGGCCCGTCAGGCCATGCGTCAGGACCCGCTGACCGCCATCGAGTGGGCCAAGTCCATCCAGGACACCGAAACCCGTTCCGAAACCCTCGTGGAAGCAGGGCGCCGCTACATGCGCGAAGATCAGGCTGCCGCCTCTGCGTGGCTCGCCACCAGCGGTCTCTCGGCGGAGGACCAGCAAAAAGTAACCAACCCGCAGCGGGGTGACTGGGGCGGCGGTGCCGGTGGATTCGGCGGCTTTGGAGGCGGCGGCGGCGGTTTTCCGGGCGGAGGTCGCGGAGCGCGGGCCAATGGCGGCGCCACCAACGCCGGCGCAGGAGCCGCCGGCGGAGGCATGCGCCAGCGCCTTGGCGGAGGCGGTGGTGGCGGCCGGGGCCGCGGAAGATAAGTCTTACTTCCTTTGAATTCAGGGTCGCCGGGAAACCGGCGGCCCTTTTTGAGTTCAGGGTCTCAGTTCCCAAACAAAGAACCCACACGAACCGATTTTTTGTTGCAGTATTACTTAATGATCTTTGACTATTCCCTCATCCGCAATAATACTCTCAAAACCTGCTCGCAGGAATGAAAAATTGACCCGCCGGTTTCTCCCATGCCTCCCTCCGCCAGCCCCGCCGCCCCTTCCAAAACAAGGTTGAGAGCCCTTGTCGTGGAGCCTGATGCGGCGGTGAGGTTGAAAGTCACGGGCCTTCTGCAACGGGCGGGTTGCGAGGTGCATGCCTGCGATGATCTCGCCGGCGGAGGCACCATCTACGATATGCAGGATATCATCGTGGCTCCCGTCAATGGCGACAACACGGAACTGGCGGGATTTGTGGAACGCGTGCGCGCCACCAGCGGCGACTTCCAGCCTTATATTCTCGGCCTCACCTCCGGCAGCGGGGTGGCCCCGGGAACGAATGCAGAGCAGTACGGCATGAACGATGTGCTGCCCTGGCCGGTGGATGCGGAGCGGCTGGCCACGCGCCTGGGTGCCATCATCCGCCAGCGTTCGGAAGAGCCGCCCGCTGGCCCGGCGACAGCGCCTCATGACGGATGGTCGTCGCCCGCCAGCCAACTGCTGCTGGAACAGCTTCCCACCGCCGTGGCGGTCCTCGACCGGGAGATGGTCTATGTCGCAGCCAATCAGCGCTGGCGCCGGGAGTTTCAAATTACCGGAATGCAGGTGACCGGGCAGTCTCACTATCAAATTTTCCCCGATCTCCATCCCGCATGGCGCGATCTCTACGCCCGCTGTCTGGACGGCCACCGCGAACGCAGTGACGATGACCTTCTCGTGCGCCCGGACGGCACCCAGGACTGGGTGCGCTGGGATATCCAACCCTGGCAAAACGCCGCGGGTGAAACCGGCGGCCTCATTCTCACCTGCACCGTGGTGACCGGCGGCAACCGGGACCGCCTCCATTCCGCCTTTGACCGGAACCTCGCCCACTCGCTGCTCAATACACCGGCGGCACCCGTAGTCATTCTGGATACACGCGGACGCATCCTGCGGGCCAATGATGCGGCACGGAGCATCTCCGGCGGGCTCACCATCATTGAGGGCCAGACCTTTTTCTGGAATGTGCTCATCCCGGCGGCCAGACGCGAGGCCGCCCGCAACCGGGTGCAGGAGCTTATCCTGCTGGCGGGTCCCGACCGCCATGAGTCCTGGCCCCTCGCCGGAGGAAATCTGGTAACCTCCCCTGCCATGCCCGGCTCCCCGGCCGGAGTGGCGTGGTCCGTCTTTCCCCATCGCCGCGCTGACGGCGAACTGGAGGGCCTTATTTTCCTCGGCCTGCAACCTGCTGCCGCAAATACTTTGCCTGTCATGACTGATGAAGCCACTCTCCCTCCCGCGGCTCCGGCCTCCACCCCCGGGGACGAAAGCCGCGGCGACGACTTCCGGCAAATCGCCGAAGCCGCTCCCTTTGGAATGATCGTCCTCAGCGAAGAGGCGGAGTTGCTCTACGCCAACCCGCAGCACCGCTCCGTGCTGGGATTCAGCGTCACGGAATGCGGCGGGATGACCCAATGGCTGGAGCGCGCGTGCGCTGCCGACGAGGAATTCAAACGCCGGGCGCTCGACGAATGGTGGGAGCGGGTATGGCGCCGCCGCGCCGCGTGGACATGCTCCATGCGCACCGTGGACGGCATGCTGAAGGAAGTGGAGTTCCGCCCCTCCCAGCTTCCCGGACACAAACTGCTCCTGACCATTTTCGATGTGACCGACGCGGAGCTGGAGGACCAGGCCCTGCGCGCGAGCGAAGCCCGCTACCGCGGCCTGTTTCAAAACTGCGCCGCCGGGGTCGCCATTCTGAACTCGTCCGGAAACATCACCGAAACGAATCCGTTTTTCGAGCAGTTGACCGGTTGCTCGCGTCTGGAAATCCGCCGCGGCGGGCTGGCCGCTTTTCTTCCGGAAAAGGATGCGGCGCTCGTCCGCGCCGCCGCCGCTGCGGGAGGCACGCCGCAGGAGGAGATCATTACCCAAATCAAAGCGAAGGACGGCAGCATCAAACGCGCGGGCCTCAGCCTCTCCGTCCTGAAAAACGATGAAGGCGTGCCGGTGTACACCGCCTGCTACCTGCATCCTCTGCCGGACGCAGACCCATCGGCGACAGCCGCCGCCGCTCCTCCCGCCTCCTCCTCCTCCGCATGGCGCGGCTCAGAGTGGAGCCGCTCCGTGCCGGACTGCGTGCTGCTCCTGGACGGCACGGGCCGGATTCTCGAACACTCGGACTCGCGGGACTTTGCCGGGGTGCTCCCGCGCGGAGACGGACTGAAGGGGCGCACGCTGGAGGAAACAGCCGCCGGCATCGCCGATCTCCTCCCGCTGGATGTCATGGTGGAGCGTCTGAAGGAAAATCCCGGTGCCGAGACGCGCTGTGAATTCAGCACCGTGCTCACCCCCGGAGGGCGCAACCGCTTCATTGAAGCGCGCATGGTTTCGCTGACGCCGCCGGAGGGAGGAGAACGGTACGGCCTGGTGCTGCGCGATCTCACCACCGTGGCCAACCGCCCGCAGGCTGCCGGCAGCGGAGCGCTCCCGTGGCTGCGCAATCTGAGCACGCCCGTGCTGCTCTCCAATGAACGCGGTCGTATCACCGGCATGAATCCCGCCGCGGAATCGCTGCTCGGCTGGACCTCCGCGGAACTGGAAGGCAGCGGGCTCTTCCGCATTTTCCGCCCGGAGAATCCGAAATCGTTCAGCGAGGAAATCTCCGCGGAACTGACCCGCCAGCGCGCGTGGAAAACCCGCACCCCCTTCCACCGCAACAACGGCAGCACCGGCCAGGCGGATGTGGAGCTCGTCCCCGCCCATGATGAAACCAGCGGCAGCCGCGGATTCATCACGCTCGTGCGCCCGGTCACGGAACCGGCACCGGAGGCGACGGCTCCCGCGGTAGTGGCGGCCCCGGCGCGCCCGGCGGTAACACTTCACCGCGCCCGCAATGACCTCCAGGTGCTCTCCAGTCTGCTCACGCTGCAATCGGACCGCACGGGAAGCGCGGAGGCACGCGCCGCGCTGATTTCCGTCAAAGACCGGTTGAGCGCCGTCGCGCTGATCTACCGGCTCATCGGCGGCGAAGAGGACACCGTGGATTTTGCCCGCTACGCGGGGGAACTCGGTCGTCTCCTTCTGGACAGCCGCAAGGTCACCGCCGGTCGCATCAAAGTGGAGACCGCGTTTGAGTCCGTCCGCCTTCCGCAAAAGACGGCCATCACGCTTGGCATCATTCTGGAGGAACTGGTGGCCAGTTCCATCACGGACTCCTTCCCTGGAGAAAGCAGCGGCACGGTGCGCATCTCGCTCACCACCGGCGGCGGCGAGGGCGTGCTCATCGTGAGAGACAACGGTTCGCTCCTGACGGAAAGCCTCCGCGCCAGCCGCATGGCATCCTTCTCATGGCAGGTGGTGCAACTGCTGTCCGAGCAAATCGGCGGCGTCCTAACCCTCCTCAGCGACCTCGAAAACCAGGTGCGTCTGCGGTTCCGGCTGAATTCCGCTTCGTGATGCAGGCACCCGCGGCAGCCGGTGCGGAGGGCATCGAACTCATCCCCGACGACTACTTCCGCCTGCTGCGGCGGGAGGAGATTTTTCCGGACCTCTCGCGTCCGCTGGAACTGGATGTCGGCTGTGGCGACGGCACGTTCCTCATGGACATGGCCGCGCATTTTCCGGAGCGCGATTTCCTCGGCATCGAACGCCTGGGCGGACGCGTGAACGCCATCCGCCGCAAGATCGGCCGCCGCGGCCTGACCAATGCCCGGGTGCTCTGCCTCGAAAGCGGCTACACGCTCGGCTGGCTGCTGCCCGACCACTGCGCCGCGCGCCTCCACCTGCTCTTCCCCGATCCATGGCCCAAAAAGAAACACGCGAGGCGGCGTTTCATCCAGGAGGAAAACCTGGCCGCCCTGCACCGCGTGCTCGCTCCCGGCGGCCAACTGCTCTTCAAAACAGACCACGCTGATTACTTCGCGGAAGCCTGCGAAACCATGGAGGCCAGCCCCCTCTTCCACCGCGAGCCGTGGCCCTCTGAAGAGGAATACTATCCGCTGACGGACTTCGAACAGTTGTGGCTCAGCCAGGGATGCACCATCCAGTCCGCCCGCTGGATGAAGGTGGCGTAGAGCGAAGGAGAGCGGTTTTTAAAGAGATTTAAATTGGAGTGGGTCGGCGCGTACGGCCAGGATTCTGTCGCGCAGCGACATCGGAGTCCGTTGGGTTGATCTCCAGCTCAAACCTCCGCGCGAGGGTGGACTGAGGCTTCCGCCGGGGTCTTGAACTCTGCCGGATGGCCGCTTGAATGGCGCGGACGGAGAATCCAAATCCCCGGCAGGAGCCTCGGCCCACCCGATCGAAGGCTATTGCGCGACTGAAGCCCCCTCTACGATTCGTCCCGGCATGAACCGCTCCCCTGCCCGCTTCCGCCCAAAAACCATCGGCCTGCTGATGCTGGCCGCTCTGTCCGCATCATGCAAAAGAGAGGAGAGCGGCAAATCCGGCGGGGAGATCAATCCGCAGGCGAAGGCCTACCTGGAGAAGATGGCGCGGAAGGAGGAGGCGAGTGTTAGGAAGGGATGGGTGCACGTTGAGGGAAAAGGCTTTCACTACAAAAAGCCGGAGGGGTGGGCAGAGTCCTCGGACCTTAAGAAAGGCGTCTACTTCCTCCTCACCGCTCCGCAGGGTTATCTGACGATTCGGCTCACCTCGCGCTACATCGAGTCCATCCCGGAAGGCGTTCGCAATTTGCGGGACTGGGCAAAATTCCAGTATGTCTCTGCCGGGATGCCGGAGGCGATCACTGAATCGCACGAAGTGAAAGTTACCAACGGAGACGCGCTCGAAGCCCGGGTCACCATCAACGAATTCCACCTCCGGTCGCGATACTTTATGGATATTTTCCGGAATCCGGAGAAACGCAGGAGCTGGCTTTTGGTCGTACAGACAAATGACCAATCACGCCTGGAGTCCTCAGAGGTGGAGGATTTTCTCAAGGATTTTCAAGTTCAGGATTTTCATTGGCTCCCGCCGAATCCCGGCGCTGAATAAGGTCGCGCGTCAGCAGGCCCGCGGCTCCTTCCACGAAGCGTCTTTTCCTGCGGCTGAGGGTTATCGCGCCGTGACGAGCGGTGGCTGAGAGTTGGATTTTGGAACCAGCCGCGTAAGGCCATCCGCGGGGGCCCGGCGGCGCAGCAGGCGCAGGCCGCCCCACGTGCAGGCGATACTGAAGACAGTGCCCACCGTCATCG
>DATAIE010000706.1:0-9210 GCA_036262875.1 Verrucomicrobiales bacterium | reverse complement strand
CCGCTGATCTTAAGATTCCTACGGTCCATACTAACAACGGAGAGATTTGTGCAAAACGGGGAACAAGCCCAACCCGCCATGAAAATGCTCCTGTCTTCCATAGGTCTCCTTTCCTTTTTGCTGCTTACCGGGTTTTCCGCTTTGGCGGGGGAAAAGACGGCCATTCCCTATGAGGCGCCGGTGCCCCCGCCCCGCTCGGTATTCGACAAGGGACGTATTACCTACTCCAGTCTCTATCAGGGATACGGCTCGTTTTCCTTCGATCACAACGGTCCCACGATTAACTATTTTATGAGCAGTTCCCGCCTCAGTTGCATGCTCACCAGCCCCAGGGGAGAAGGTTTCTGGAGGGGAAACTGGGAACTGATGCTGGAGGGGATCTACGGCACCGTGTTCGACGGACCGGGTGACTGGATAGCGGGAGGCACTGTCCTCATCCGTCGCAACTTCATCGCCCGGGATGAGAAATGGAACTGGTACCTCCACGCCGGCGGCGGGGTGATATGGAATGACATCTACAAAGACCAGAGCCAAACCCTGATCGGCCGTTCGCGTGAGTTCAGTCTCGTTGCCGGAGGCGGGCTCCGCTATCAAATCAACGCAAAGTGGAGCTTCAATGCGGAGTTGGACTATCGCCACATCTCCAACGCCGACACCGCCCCCCGCAATACCGGCCTCAATTCCCTGGGCGGGGGCATCGGGTTTGGATACACCTTCTGATTTCCGGGCTCGCCGGCCCCCGCGCCCGCCAAACGGTGAACGATGGAATCAACCCCGATTTCGGGAAGAAGCACGTGGCTTGCTGTCGGGAGAAAGCATTGCATCTTGCAGGAGTGATTCGTCCGGTCTGGTCCTGATCAAAACCATCCCGGCACGCATCCTCTCAGCATTCTCATGAACTCCCTCCCCCTGCAAATCGAGGCATTTTTACGAACGGCCCAACCCGTCTCTTCATCCCTCTCCACCGGCTTCCCCTCGTCTCAGTCATGAACGAAGCCGATTCCTCCGCCACGGCTCCCCCTTCCAAAGCGGTCGTGCCCCACTCGCCCCCTTCATCCGACCCTGGCCCTTCAAAAAAAGGACGCTGGGGATGCCTGCTCCTCATTGTCGCTCTCATCGGTGGTACGGCCTGGTGGTGGGCGCATCATAAAGCCCCGGAAACTGCCCCTGCAAATCAGGGAGGCGGCCGTCGCGGCGGTGGCATGGCCGGCGGAATCATGCCTGTGACGGTCGAGGAAGTGAAACAGGAGGATTTCGAAGAATGGGTGAGCATCTCCGGCACGGTCACCCCGCTGAATGTCGTCACCGTCCGCAGCCGCGTGGACGGAGAATTGAAACAGGTTCTTTTTACGGAAGGTCAGATGGTTACCGCCGGAGCGGGAATCGCGCTCATCGATCCCGGCCCCTTCCAGGTAGCACTCGATTCAGCGAATGCGCAACTCGCCCGCGATCAGGCTTTGCTGGACAATGCCCGCGCGGATCAAAAACGATATGACAAGCTGCTCAAGCAGGACTCGATTGCCAAACAGCAGGTGGATACCCAGGCGTCTCTGGTAAAACAGTATGATGCGGCGATTCTCTCCGACCGCGCGGCCATCGCCAATGCCGAGTTGCAGCTCGGCTACACGAAAATCTCCGCGCCCATCGCCGGACGCGCCGGGCTTCGTCAGATCGATGCCGGTAACATGGTGCATGCCTCCGATGCCAACGGATTGGTAGTCATCACTCAGATGGATCCCATGGGTCTCGTCTTCTCCATCCCCCAGGAGCGCGTCGCCGCGGTGCGAAGCCATCTCGCAGGCAAAGAGGAAGTGCCGGTGGAGGTGCTGGACAAATTCATGAATACCTCGCTGGGCCGGGGGAAACTGGTGACCACCGACAACCAGATCGATCTCACTTCCGGCACCCTCAAGGTAAAAGCCGAACTGCCCAACCCCGAAGGAAAACTCTTTCCGAATCAGTTCGTGATCACAAAGCTGCTCGTGAACAAAGCAGCCGGTGCCACGGTGAGTCCCGCAAATGCCATCCAGCGCGGAGCCAAAGGAGGGTATGCTTTCGTGCTCAACGCTGACTCCACAGTCGCCCTCCGGAATGTGGTCACAGGAGCGACTCATGGCGACCGCATCCTCATCAGCGAAGGATTGAAACCCGGCGACAAGGTCGTCACCCAGGGCGTAGACCGGCTCCGCGATGGAGCCAAAGTGGAAGTGATTACACCGGCGTCGTCATCCGGCGGCCGTCCTGGCGAAAAACGCACAAACGACGCTGGCAAAGAAGGCGGACAGGAAGCCGGCGGGGAACGTAAAGGACGGAGCAAAGGCAAGCCGACTCCTCCATGAACCCCTCCCGGATCTTCATCGAGCGCCCGGTGGCCACGACACTGCTAATGGTGGCGGTGCTGCTGGCGGGGTTCGTGGCTTACCGGCTTCTCCCGGTTTCGGCGCTGCCTCAGGTGGATTATCCGACCATCCAGGTGACTACGCTCTATCCCGGCGCGGGACCCGAGGTGATGACCTCTGCCGTGACCGCGCCGCTGGAGCGTCAGTTCGGGCAAATGCCCGGTCTGGCGCAAATGTATTCCGTCAGCAGCGGCGGCTCCTCGGTCATCACCCTGCGCTTTACGCTGGGAACGAGTCTCGACTCCGCAGAGCAAACCGTGCAGGCGGCAATGAACGCAGCCGGCAATCTGCTGCCCACCGATCTCCCCAATCCGCCGGTCTATAACAAAGTGAATCCGGCGGACGCGCCGATCGTCACCCTCGCTCTGACATCGAAGACTCTGCCGCTCATCAAAGTGCAGGATGCGGCGGAAACGCGGCTCGCGCCCAAGATTTCCCAAATTTCCGGCGTGGGCCTCGTATCGCTCAGCGGGGGCATGAGGCCCGCAGTGCGCATCTGTGCGAATCCCGTGGCGCTCGCCTCGCGCGGCCTGAGCACGGATGACCTCCGCACGGCCATCGCCGCCGGAAACGTCAATCAGCCAAAAGGCAGTCTCGACAGCAAAACGCGCAGCAGCACGCTCGATGCGAATGATCAGCTTCTCTCTGTGGACGACTACCGGAATCTCGTCGTCGCATGGCGCAACGGATCCGCCGTCACCGTGCGGGACGTCGCCGACGTTGTGGATGATGCGGAGAATCTGCGTCTCGCGGCATGGGCCGGCGAGGAACCGGCGGTCGTTGTCAATGTGCAGCGCCAGCCCGGTGCGAATGTCATCGACGTGGCGGATCATCTCAAAGCGCTGCTGCCAAAACTGAGCGAAACCATGCCGGCGGCGGTCGACATCAAGCTGCTCACGGACCGCACTACGACCATCCGCGGATCGGTGGAGGACGTGCAGTGGGAACTCCTGCTCTCCGTGGTGCTCGTCATTGCGGTCATCTTTGTCTTTCTGCGCAGTCTCCGCGCCACCATCATCCCGGCGGTCGCCGTCCCTCTTTCGCTGGTGGGCACGTTCGCCATGATGTGGCTTTGCGGCTTCAGCTTGAACAACCTCACGCTGATGGCGCTCACCATCGCTACGGGGTTCGTGGTCGATGATGCCATCGTGATGATTGAGAACATCGCGCGTTACATCGAGGAGGGCGAAGAGCCGTTTGCGGCGGCGTTAAAGGGAGCGAAGCAGATCGGCTTCACTATTATCTCACTCACGGTTTCCCTCATCGCAGTATTGATCCCGCTATTGTTCATGCAGGACGTGGTGGGACGCCTGTTCCGGGAATTTGCCATCACCCTGGCCATCGCCATCGTCATTTCCGCGGTCGTATCGCTGACGCTTACGCCGATGATGTGCTCCCGCCTGCTCAAGCACGCGAAGGAGGGCCCCGTCGCCAGCGCCGTGGCGCGGGCGTTTGAATCGATCATCGCTTTCTACGGCAAACTGCTGCGCGTCGTGCTCGGCCACCGGCTGGCAACCATGCTGGTCTTCGCCGCCACCCTTGCCGCGACGGTGGTGCTCTACCTGGAAGTCTCCAAGGGGTTCTTCCCCTCACAGGACACGGGCATCATTCAGGGGATCGTCGAGGCACCGCAGGATACTTCATTTGCAGAAATGGGCCGTGCCCAGGAGGAACTGGCCAAACTCGCCCTGGCGGATCCCGCCGTGAGCAGCGTCTCCTCGTTCATCGGTGTCGATGGTGTGAACACCACCCCCAACAGCGGGCGCATGCTCATCAACCTCAAACCGCGTCACGACCGCGATGCCACCGCCGGACAAATCGCCCGCCGGCTTCAGGACAAAGCCGCGGACCTCCCCATCGCCCGCCTCTATCTTCAGCCCGTGCAGGACCTGACCATCGAGGACCGCGTCAGCCGTACCCAGTATCAACTGACGCTTCAGTCCCCCGATATCAAAGCCCTTCAGGAATGGGTGCCGAAATTCGTGGACCGGCTGAATGAATCCCCTCTCCTCGCCGACGTGGCCCACGACCTTCTGGACAAGGGACTGCAGGCCCGCGTCGTCATCGACCGCGAGACGGCGGGGCGCCTGGGCGTGACCGTTGCCGCCATCGATGCTGCATTGTATAACGCCTTCGGACAGCGGCTCATCTCGACTATCTTCACCCAGAGCGGTCAGTACCGCGTGGTGCTCGAACACGCGCCGGAATTCCGTCAGGGCCTTGCCGCGTTCGATCACGTGCGCGTCACGGGCACGGGCGGACAGCAGGTGCTGCTCAACACCGTGGCTCACATCGAGGAGGAGCCAGGAACCCTCACCATCGCCCACGAGGACCAGTTTCCCGCGGTGACCATCTCCTTCAACCTTGCACCGGGTGTCGCGCTGGGAGACGCCGTGGAGGAGATCCACCGCGCGCAAAAGGATATCCAGATGCCTGAATCGATTGAGTCCGCTTTCGCCGGCACGGCGCTGGCCTTTCAAAGCGCTCTCAGCAATCAACTGCTCCTCATCCTCGCCGCCGTCGTCGTTATGTATCTCGTGCTCGGCGTTCTTTACGAGAGTTTCATCCATCCTGTCACCATTTTGTCCACGCTTCCCAGCGCCGCGGTGGGTGCCCTTCTCGCGCTGAAGCTCACGAATACGGAACTGGGCGTCATGGCCATCATCGGCATCGTCCTTCTCATCGGCATCGTGAAGAAGAACGCCATCATGATCATCGACTTTGCCCTCGATGCTCAGCGCAATCACGGCGCGACGCCCTACGATGCCATCTATGAGGCCTGCCTGCTCCGCTTTCGTCCGATTTTGATGACGACTCTCGCCGCGCTGCTCGGTGCGCTGCCGCTCATGATCGGCACCGGTGAAGGCGCGGAACTCCGCCACCCGCTGGGCCTGACGATGGTGGGAGGACTGCTGGTCAGTCAGTTGCTCACCCTGTTCACCACGCCGGTGATTTACCTGCTCTTCGACCGCCTTGTGCCGGAAAAGAGAAAACAGGAAAACACCGGGGCCGTTCCCGGAGCCGCCACCGCATGAACTTCACCGGCATCTTCATCCAGCGGCCCGTAGCAACTACCCTCGCCACGGCGGCTATCGCCATGGCCGGGATTCTCGCCTACTTTTTCCTTCCGCTGGCCCCCCTGCCTCAAGTCGATTTTCCGACCATCTCCGTCTCCGCTTCGCTGCCGGGAGCGAGTCCGGAAACGATGGCCGCCACCGTCGCCACGCCGCTGGAACGGACGCTCGGACGTATTGCGGGCATCACCGAAATGACTTCCAGTTCATCCGTCGGCAGTTCACGGGTGACGCTGCAGTTCGACCTCAGCCGCGATGGAGACAGCGCCGCCCGGGACGTGCAGGCGGCGATCAACGCTGCCTCCGGACTGCTTCCGTCCGGGCTGCCCTCGCGGCCCTCGTACCGCAAACAGAATCCGGCCGATTCCCCGATCGTCATCATGTCGATCACCTCGGATGTGGCCACCCCTGCGAGCATGTATGACTTGGCCTCCACGGTCATCGCACAAAAGATCTCCCAGGTGGATGGCGTTGGCAACGTTAACGTCGGCGGCAGTTCGCTGCCCGCCGTGCGGGCCACCATGGATATGCCGACGCTAACGCGGGCCGGGTTGACGCTGGAGGATGTGCGCAACGCCATCACCGGCGCGAATGTAAACCGGCCCAAGGGCGTCGTAGAGGACGAAAACCGGCGCTGGCAGGTGGTGGCGAGCGACCAGTTGTCAAAAGCGGAGGAATACAAACCGGTAATCGTCCGCTACACCAGCGGTGCCGCGCTGCGGCTCGGAGAACTGGGCGCAGTGACTGACGGGGTGCAGGATACATTCAACTACGGCACCTCCAACGGCAAAACCTCCGTCAGCCTCATCGTCTTCCGTCAGCCGGGCGCCAACATCATCGACGTGGTGGACCGCATCAAAGCGATGATGCCTCACCTGCGCGCGCTGATGCCGGCCTCCATGGATCTCAACCTGGTGATGGAGCGAACCATTACCATCCGTGCCTCCGTCGATGACGTGCAGCGCTCGCTGCTCATCGCCGTGGGGCTGGTGGTCCTCGTGGTGTTTCTGTTTTTGCGCCGCTTCCGGGCCACGCTCATTCCGGGCGTCGCTGTCCCGGTATCGCTCCTCGGAACATTCGGGATCATGTACCTTTGCGGCTACAGTCTGGACAACCTCTCCCTGATGGCTCTGACCATCTCCACCGGCTTTGTGGTGGACGATGCCGTGGTGGTGCTGGAGAACATTACCCGTCATGTCGAAAACGGCATGTCTGTCAGGGAGGCGGCTCTGCGCGGAGCCAAAGAAGTGACTTTCACGGTCATTTCCATGAGCATCTCCCTCGTGGCCGTCTTCATACCCATTCTTTGCATGGGAGGCCTCGTAGGCCGGTTGTTCCGGGAGTTTGCAGTCGTGCTCACTGCGGCCATCGCCGTATCGCTCCTCATTTCGCTGACCACTACGCCCATGATGTGCGCGCGTCTTTTGGGTGCAAAGCACAAAGAGCGTCCCCCGGGGTTCTTTGCACGACTCCTGGACCGGCTTTTCCATCAGGTGCAGTCGTTTTATGAAGACACACTCGCTGTGACTTTGAAGCACCGCTGGGTCACCCTGGTGGCGTTCATCGGCATCAGCGTCATGACGGGCTGGCTCTATGTCCAGATTCCCAAAGGGTTTTTCCCGCAGCAGGACACCGGTCTTCTCATGGGCGGCATTACCGGCGACCAGACGATCTCGTTCCACGCCATGCGCGAAAAGGTTTCGGCCATCGCGGCCATCGTGCAGGAGGACCCTGCCGTCTCCATGGTGAATGCCAGCACCGGCGGCGGAAACTTCGGAGGCGGGTCACGCAACAACGGCAATGTCTTTGTATCGCTGAAGCCGGTGGAGCAGCGCGATCCCGTGGATAAAGTGCTCGCCCGGCTGCGCGGGAAGCTGAGCAAAATCCCCGGTGCCACTCTTTTCCTCCAGCCCAGTCAGGACCTTCGCATCGGCGGGCGTTCAAGCCAGGCGCTCTATCAATTTACGCTCCAGGCCGGCGATCTGGACCTGCTGCGCACGTGGGAGCCAAAAGTGAAAGCCACGCTCATGGGCCTCAAGGAACTCACAGACGTGAACAGCGACTTTCAGGACAAAGGGGCACAGACCCGGCTGGTCATCGACCGGGACGCCGCATCACGGCTGGGAGTAACCATGCAGGCGATCGACTCGACGCTCAATGATGCCTTTGGACAACGCCTCGTTTCGACGATCTACGCTCCTTTGAATCAGTACCGGGTGGTCCTCGGCGCGACCCAAACCGAAGACACCGATGCCTTCGATCACGTGCAGGTGCCGACCACCTCCGGAGGCTTTGTCGCGCTGAACGTCCTCGCCAAACCCGAGACCGCTCCGGCACCGCTGCAGGTGAATCACCAGGGGCAGTTTGCGGCGCTGACATTTTCCTTCAATCTCGCTCCCGGCATGGCCTTCAGCGATGCCACTGCCGCCGTCAACAAAGCCATCGCCCCGCTCGGGATGCCGGATTCAGTGCAGCACCAGTTTGCAGGCAGTGCCGGTGCGTTCCAGTCCTCGCTCGACAGCCAGCCGTGGCTCATTCTCGCCGCCCTGCTCGTGATCTATCTTGTGCTGGGGATTCTCTACGAGAGCTTCCTGCTCCCCCTCACGATTCTCTCCACCCTGCCGTCCGCCGGAGCCGGCGCGCTGCTCGCTCTGTTCGCCTTTGGAATGGACTTCAGCGTCATGGCACTCATCGGCATCTTTTTGCTCATCGGCATCGTGAAGAAGAACGCCATTATGATGATCGACTTCGCTCTCCAAATGGAGCGGGAGAAAGGCGCGAACCCGCGCGACGCCATCTACGAGGCCTGCAAACTCCGGCTGCGCCCCATCCTCATGACCACAATGGCCGCACTCCTCGGCGCACTCCCGCTGGCCCTGGGTACAGGGACCGGATCGGAATTGCGGCGTCCGCTTGGCATCGCGGTGGTCGGAGGCCTCATTGTGAGTCAGGCACTCACTCTTTACACCACACCGGTCGTGTATCTCCTGCTCGACAGCCTGCGGCTGCGATTCAGAAAGCACCATCCCTCCCGCCACGAACCCGAACCCCCATCCACTCCGGTTTCTCTCCCTGCATGAAGCTCCTGTCCCGTCTCATTCTTACCGGATTCCTCGCCGCGGGCGCCGGTTGTAATTTTGTCCCGCCCCGTCAGGCGCCGGGAATGGAGATTCCTCCCCATTTCAAAGAGGGAGGCGGATGGAAAGTCGCGAATCCCTCCGCACAGGTGCCGCGGGGAGAGTGGTGGAGCATCTTCGGAGACCGCGAATTGAGCGCGATCCTCCGGAGCGTAACCGTTTCGAACCAGTCCCTCCAGTCAGCGGCGGCCGTGGCTGAGCAAACGGCCGCTCTTCTGAAATCGGCGAGACTTTCCTTCTTCCCCACGGCGGGAATTGACGCCACCGGGACGCGCAGCAAGAGCGGTTCGGTGAGCAGCAGTGCCACCGATCCGGACACCGGCACGGGCAGCAGCAGTTCCAGCATTCGAAACGTTCGTTCCGTTACCGGAAGCGCGAGTTGGGAGATCGACCTCTGGGGGCAACTGCGCCACAGCGCGCGCGCCGCCGTCGCGGATGTGCAGGCGGCACAGGCCAACGTCGAATCCACTCGCCTCAGTCTTCAGGCACAGGCCGCCCAGACCTACTTTTCCCTGCGGGCAGCCGACACTCAAAAGCGTCTGCTCGAAGGCGAGGTGGCCAGTTTCCGCAAATCTCTCGACATCACCAAAAACCGCAAGG
>DATAIE010000705.1:0-3496 GCA_036262875.1 Verrucomicrobiales bacterium | reverse complement strand
CCGAGGCGGATGCCGCGTCCATTTTCCACGCCCAGCAGCCGGCCTGTGCGCAGGTCCCACAGACGCACCTGGCCGTCGCCCGCAGACGTGCAGAGGAGTTCCCCGCCCGGATCAAAGAGGATGGTGTGCACATCCCCGTAGTGGTTGGGGAAGACGTGAAGTTTTCGCGTCTCGTAGTCCCACACGTGGGCCTCCAGGAGATTCCCGGCGATGCCCAGACGCTTGCCGTCATAACTCCACTGAAGGTGCCGGCAGCCGGCGGAATACGGAAAGGCAGCCTCCTCGGTCTGCGTCTCCCAGTTAATGACCACAATTCTCTCGCCATCGTTTACGGCGAATACCGGCGCGCCCGGCCGCACCGCCACGTGACGGAAGGGAGGAAATTTCGGAAAGCTGGCCACCAGTTTGCCCGTGGCCACCTCCAGCACTCCCTGCCCCTCCGCCGGCGTGTAGATGGGGCCCACGACATACTTTCCGTCGCTGCTGAACCGGCAGGCCGAGGCCGGATGATGCGGCTTGTCGGTATCATGAAGCATGAGCGCTTTTTTCCCCGGAAGATCCCAGACCACGAGCCCGCCGGCGAAATAACGCGAAACGAGTCGGGTGCCATCGCGGGAAAATTCCATCATGAGCACCCCGCCCTGATTCTCTGAAATGCCGGCGGCTGCCCGCGTGAGCCGGGATATCTCCACTCCATCGCTCAGCCGGCGGATGACGATATCGCCATTTGCCATCCCCTCCGCGCTGCTGAGCAGGTCCGGTGCGAAGGTCAGTGAACGCACCTCCGGTGAGATGGCGCTGGACGATTCCAGCGGGAAGCCGGTGAGCGCCAGCGCGGCCACGGCTTCATCGCGCAGCTCCATGCCCGGGTGCCGCGCCGCGGCTCGCCGCACGATGTCCAGCGTGGCCTCCCGCCGGGCCAGGGTGGTGCCAAAACGCTGCCCCCTGGCCTCCGCCAGATACGTTTTCTCCAGCTCGGATTCCGCCCGCTGTTCCGCCTGCTCCGCCCGCCGCTGCTGCGTCTCCGCATCCTCGCGCAACTGCGTGGCCCGCCACCCCACCCCGAGCGCCGCCAGCGCCAGCGCCAGCAGCACCAGCAGCACAAACGCCACCGCCGCATACGCCCGCAACAAACTCCGCCGCGCCCGCGCGCGCCGCTCCCGGTTCTCTGCCCCCGCAGCAGCTTCCCGTTCTGAATGTTGGATCGATTCCTCTGGCACCGCGCGATCCTAGAGAGGGATTCCGGGGGATACAACAAGTTAGGGACCGGGGGAATTCCCGCCGGTGCGGAGAGCCGGGTTTGCGGGGCGGAAATTTCAAACTTCAAAAATCAAAGTTCAAACGTCAAAGAAGCACCAATATCCAAGCGCCAAAGAAGACCCAAGCACCAAATGGAAATCCGCGCCCGTGGAGGCCCGGGGCTTGAGGCTTGAAGTTCGGAGTTTGAAATTTCCTCCACAGACGCCCCTGGGCATCAGAACGCCGAAAGCCTATGCCGTAACGAGCCACAACGCCTCCCTCACGTGGCGGCAGTCCTGAGCGGTTTCCCGGACGCACCTCGCAGGAGGACGGAAACGGACCGTTTCCGCTCCGTTTGCAGGCGCGGCTGTGCAATCGGCGGGAGCGTTGGAAAGGTGTCGCCCCGCATGCGGACGATGAGTCCGCCGGCTTCCCGGGAAAGTCATTTTTCGGGCCCGTGGGCGTCCCAGTATTTCAAAAGCAGCGCATACAATTCGAACTCGATCTCTTTATCCTGCGGCATCAGATCATCGATGGACTTCCCTTCGCCGGTAAGGCGGGTCATTTGGTTGCGGCGCGCCGGGGTGTCCGCTGACGGATGGTGGTCTGGAAAAAGAGCGCAGGCTCCCCGCAGCAGGGCATGCGCGTTCACCGCACCGACGGCCTCCAGCGCCTCCAGACATTGCAGCGCGTGGTCGCCGGTGCCGTTCCACAGGTATTGGTGGATTCCGCCGTTCATGACCTCCGTCTCAAATCCCATAATATCCAGCAGACAGCGCGCCCGCAGCGGCAGAGACCGGTAATCCTCCTCCGACTTCACAGAGAGAGCCATGAACAACCCGTGTGCGCGCTGCGCCGCCGGATGATCGAAGGGAAGGAGATTATCCGGGATCGGAGGTGCCGGTTTGTCCGGCGGGTGAAACGGGGGTGCCGGAGAGGAGGAGGAAGGCTGCGAACGGGCGGACGGCTCAGTCGATTCCCCGCAGGCGGACAGCGCACAGGCCACCGCCGCGAGGCTGCCCGCTCTTATCAGGCTTTGCAGTTGCCTGCGCGAGGGACGGGGATCGTTCATGACCGGAAGGTTTCTCAAAGGCCTGGCGCTTTGATTCTCTCCGGTACGGGATCGCCGTCCCGCCGGCAAATGAAAACCTACCCGCGATGCATGGCGGATATTCCCGCTTTGCAAAAAAGCCGGGGAAAAGGACCGCGGATATTCTGTCCGCCCCGTGCAACATGCCCTCCTGAAGAGTTTATTCCTGAAAGTCCGGAAGGAACCCCCAGGGTTGACGGGGCGGACAGGACGTCCGCGCTCTCTGCTGTCCGTAGCGGAGCCGCCGTCCCGCCAACCGCACATACCCGCTCTTTTGAGAGCATAGATATGGGCGTATTGGCGGACGCGGTCGTTTTGTTAGTTTATTGAACGGTTATGCTCAGCGCAGACCGATGTATACCGGGAGCGTCCGGTTGGTCGTGGTGCCGTCGCCGAGTCTTCCGCTGCTGTTGGAGCCCCAGCTCCACAGGCGTCCGTTCGATTCCACCGCCATCCCGCCTGCTCCGCCTCCGCCCACGCAGGCTGCGGTGGCGGGGAAGCCAGGCATATACACCGGGGAGGTGCCGTATGAGTCCCCCCATGCCCAGATGCTGCCGTCGGACAGGATCGCAAACGATCCGGAGCCTCCACCGCCAATCGAGATCACCGGGCCAAAGCCCGTCAGGGCCTGGGCCGTCGTATAGATGGATCCGGAGGTTCCCACTCCCACCTGGCCCGAGTAGTCCTGTCCCCAGGAGACCAGGCTGCCGTCTCCCTTGAGAGCGATGGCATGATAGTAACCGGCGGTAATCTTCGCCACTCCGGTCACGCCGGTGGCCTGGACTGCAGTGCTGGAGTCGGTGGTGTTATTGATGCCCAGTTGCCCGTAGCCGTTGTGGCCCCAGGTCCACACTGTGCCATCGTCCTTCAGAGCCATGGCAAAGGAAGAGCCGGTGCTGATCGCCCTGATTCCCGTCAATCCGGTGACTTGCACAGGGGCGTTTCTGTTCGTTGTGGTGCCGTCGCCGAGCTGACCAACCGAATTACTTCCCCAGCACCAGACGGTGCCGTTGGATTTGAGTGCCATGGAGAAGACGGAGCCGGCGCCGATTTGTACCACTCCGGTGAGGCCGCTCACCTGCACCGCCGTCGAGCGGTTGGTGTTGGTGCTGTCGCCGAGCTGGCCGCTCGCATTGTTTCCGAAGCACCAGACGGTGCCGTCCGATT
>DATAIE010000704.1:0-1522 GCA_036262875.1 Verrucomicrobiales bacterium | reverse complement strand
ACCCCGCCTCGCGGTCACAGGCGCTGGCGGTGAACAAGGTGTTTCCCCGTGAACTGACTGGAGAGGAACTGCTTCCCTTCGTGCCCCTCGGCGCAAACATCGATCAGGACAACGACAACCGCCTCAGCCAACTGGCGACCTGCGTAGCCGAGATGCTGACCACCCATGCCGTTTCCACCGCCGTCATGGAGGAGGACCCGTGGGATTTCATGGCTGTCTATTTCACAGCGGTGGACCACTTCAGCCACACCTTCATGCAGTATCATCCGCCGCGGCTGCCATGGATTCCGGAGAGGGACTTTGAGCTGTACAAGGACGTCATCGCCGGCGTCTATCGCTTCAGTGACATGACGCTGCACCGGATGCTGCAACTGGCGGGTCCGGACACCACTGTCATCCTTTGTTCGGACCACGGCTTTCAGTCGCGGGAGATGCGCCCGAGAGCGGTTCCCAACGAACCCGCGGGGCCCGCTTTCTGGCACCGGAGGTTTGGAATTTTTGTCGCCAGCGGTCCGGGGATTAAGAAGGGAGAGCGCATCTATGGGGCAAGTCTTCTGGATATTGCCCCGACCATTCTCGCCTGCTTTGGACTGCCCTCCGGCGCGGACATGGACGGGCGCGTCCTCGCAGAGATCTTTGAATCGCCGCCCGCACCGGGACTCATTCCCTCCTGGGACAGCGAGCCCGGCGAAAGTGGGATGTTAGGCGCAGAGGTGCCTCCCGCTGATCCGGCGGAAGGCGGGGACCTGCTCCGCCAGTTTGTGGCTCTCGGCTACATCGAAGCGCCCGGTGAAACCGTGGAGGAGCAGGCGGAAATGGCGGAGATCGAGTCGAAGTATAATCTCGCGCGGAATCTCAACTGGTGTTCGCTGCACGATGAAGCTCTCCCGCTGCTCATCGAACTCGTCCGGCGCCGTCCGTGGGAGTCCCGTTTCATCGCTCAACTCACGCGCTGCTGCGTGGCGACCGGAAACACCCGCATGGCCCGCCGCATTCTCGAAGCGGCCTATGATGTGGATAACAGTCCCGATCCCCTGCCCGGCCTCATTCTGGCCGACCTCCTGACGGCCGGCGGCTCAGGAGAGGAGGCCTGCGCCCTGCTGCACCGGCTGGAGCAGCGCATCTGGCAGCCGGCGGCGCTGAATCAAATCGGACGCCACTATCTTCACTTCCGGAAAAACGATGACGCGGAGCGGGTCTTCCGTGCCGCGCTGCGCGTGCACGGGGAAAGCGCCGAGGCCTGGGAGGGACTCAGCAGCGTTTATTGCCGGCGCGGCATGAATCAGGAGGCTGCCGATGCGGCGCTGACGGCCACAAGCCTTATTTACCGCCTGCCCCGCGCACACCTCAATCTCGGCATCGCGCTCGCCCGCAGCGGAGACGGCGAAAATGCCGCCCTCGCGCTGCGCACCGCCGTGCGGTTCGATCCTGGTCTCTATGCCGCTCACCGCTGGCTGACGGTGGTCTGCCGCTATTTCCTCCGCGACGAGGAGGCTGTGTCTCATCACCGGCGCGAGGCCCG
>DATAIE010000703.1:0-4145 GCA_036262875.1 Verrucomicrobiales bacterium | reverse complement strand
TGGTACTGCTCTGGTGGCCAAGGCTCGAATATGAATATTCCGCTGGAAGCTTTGGAAGAATGAGGCGCGTCCATGGTCCAGCCGACTTTGATCACGCTATCCTGCGGCTGTGGCCTGTCGCCATTCGTGCCCCTATGGACTCACCACAATCCCGGTCCTGGTTGCGAGAGACAACAGGCTGCGGAGGTTAAGGAATGAAAAGGAACTTACGGGACGGGGATGAGCTGTTGATTGGACCCCGCACAAAGGTGTCCCCGTGGACATGGGTCATAGCCATCCTTATTCTTGTGGTGATATGGGCCTGGACGCCCGGCGTGTGGACCTCTCTCGCCCGGCGATATAACAAATTCAGCAGCCCCCTGTTTGGTGGCGATACCAAAGCGCCAGCGATCAAGGATGCTCCGAATCGCGCGCCAAAATGAAAGCGGAGAAGTCCCGCCTCTTCGACCACTGCGTTCCGGGGAAATGGTGTCTCCGG
The DNA here is from genome assembly GCA_036262875.1 of Verrucomicrobiales bacterium. GTDB lineage: Bacteria > Verrucomicrobiota > Verrucomicrobiia > Verrucomicrobiales > V1-33 > V1-33. The sequence continues at coordinate 3,667 of DATAIE010000703.1, read as the reverse complement.
CTCGTCTCGAAACGGGCCGCGGTCTTGCTTAGTTAGCGAGAGATTTGACCTGCGCCTGCGGAGCTTCCGAAGCGGAAGCGTGGCTCAAAGTCGGGGCGGGTGCGCTTCCACTGGATGAGGTGGGCTTGACGGGGCCGGAGTGGGAAAGGGCGTAAAAGAGACCAAGGAAGAGGACACACAGCCAGGGGCGGAGACGGGAAACGGGAGGATAGATCATGGTGCAGTAAAAAAGCGATCAGCCCCGGGCTGCGCGAACAGGCGGGGCAGACAACAAATTTCCACGATAGGGTTTCGCGGAAGCCGGCATTATCGGCCCGGTGGATTGCAAAATTGTTAATTGCGGGAATTATTTTGGAGTACCCAGCCGGCGGGAGACGGCCCGTTAGACTGGTCAGAGTGCCGTCCGGCGGAGTTAACAGCAATGTTCATTGTCGCCCGGTGGACTCATAGAGAATATGCTGATGCGACCGGCGCCCTGCATTTTGAAGATGACGCCAGGAGCGCAGATGAATATCCTGTTTGTGATCCGATTTAGAGAATCCCCCGCTTGTTATCCAACCCACCGGGTGACTCTGCTGCCCGGAACGCCACGGAATTCCCGCCACCCCCATCCTTCGACCAGTCAATGCCCCCCCGCCTTAGATTCCTCCCTTTGCTGCTTGCCGCGCCGCTGGCGGCCCGCGCTGAAGTCGTGATCAACGAGATCATGTATCATCCTTCGTCCGAAAACACGGCGGAGGAATACATTGAATTATACAACACCGGCGCGACCGCCGCGGATGTCAGCGGCTGGAAGTTCACCAGTGGCGTGAGCATGACGCTGCCCGCTCTGACGTCCATCCCCGCCGGCGGCTATTTGGTCGTCACTGCCAGCCCCGCAGTGTTTCATACAAAGTATCCAGGGGTGACAAACTACGTGACGAGTGCGGGCTGGACAGGCCTTCTCTCCAATTCAGCGAACAGCGTAGTCCTCAAAAACGCCGCGGGAGTAAAGATGGATGAAGTGGATTACTCGGATGACGGCGACTGGGGGCAGCGGGAGCGGGACAATCCTCCCAGCTTCGGCCATCGCGGCTGGGGATGGAACAGTGCGGCGGATGGCGGGGGGAAGTCGATCGAACTGGTGAACGCGGCCTTTGATAACAATGAGGGCCAGAACTGGCGGCCCAGTAATACCGTCAACGGCACTCCGGGAGTGGCAAACTCGGTCGCCTCGGCGAACATCGCGCCGGTGATCACGGGGGTGGCTCATTTTCCGCCGGTTCCCGCCAGCGCAGACACGGTGACGGTCACCGCCAGAGTGCGCGACGAATTGACCGCCGGGCTCAATGTTTCTCTGCGTTTCCGAAACGATGGGGCGGCGACCTTCGACACGGCAGCGATGTTCGATGATGGAGCCCACGGGGACGGGCTGGCGGGCGACGGAATTTACGGCGCGCAGCTTCCTGCGAAGCCCAACGGAACGATCGTTGAGTATTACATCAGTGCCGCCGACCCGGCCAATAACGTCCGCTCCTGGCCGGCCATGGCTCTCGACTACAACGGGACGCTCGACCACTTTTGCAATTGCCTCTATCAGGTGGACGACACGGTCTATGCCGGAGCCCAGCCTGTGTATTACCTCGTGATGAAGGCTGCCGACAAAACGGAGCTGAGCAACATCAACACGAATACCGGCACGCCGCCGTTTGCCTTCAATCCGGGGGAGGCGACGGATCAAACCTATTCCCATGCGCGGTTCAATTGTTCGTTCGTCAGCCGCGACGGCACGGGCGTGAAGTTGCGTTATCTGGCGGGAGCGCGAAACCGGGGCAACGGCAGCCGCTCCGCGTCGCCGCAAAGTCTCAATCTACAGTTCAGCAATGCCGAGCCCTGGAACGGGGTGCACGGCTTGAATCTGAACACACAGCACACCCCCTTCCAGCTCTTCGGCAGTGCCCTGATGCGCAAGGCGGGGCTGGTGATGGCCGAATCCCGGGCCGTGCAGGTAAGGCTGAATGCAGCGAATGCGGCGGGCGCGGGCACTCCCTCCTACGGCTTCTATGCCTGCAACGAGGTAGAGGATTCCGACTTCGCGGATCACCACTATCCGCTGGACAGTTCGGGCAATCTCTACCGGGGCTTCCGGAACGATAACGGCTTTGGAGCGGACTTGAGGGATCAGAGCGCGGGTGTGCCCGCGGCGACTGCCGACCCCACCCCTTACCGCATCAATTATTTCAAGGAAACGAACGTCAGTGAAGACCGGTGGGCCGATCTGATCGGTCTGACGAAGGCGCTGGCAAAGGGGCATTCCACGACGGGTTATGCCGCGACCTACGATGCGGACTTCGTCACGGCCATCCAGTCGGCGATGGATGTGAAACAGTGGATGAACTACTTCGCCGCCAACCTGATCGCCGACAATAACGAGACCAGCATCGTCAAAGGCGACGGAGATGATTTTTATCTTTATTTTGGCGTCACCGATCCGCGGGCCAGCGTGATCAGTTATGACCTCGACACCCTCTTTCACCGGAGCAGCGGCACCACCACGCCAGGCGATCCGCTCAGCCACGGCATCTTCCGGATGGCGCAGAGCACGCAAAGCGGCAACCCGCCTTCGCCGCTCTATCCATTCATGGCGCACCCGCAGTTTGCCCGCGTCTATTTTCAGGAACTGGTGCGCCTGCTCGACGGGACGTTTTCCCCGGTGCAGTTCAATGCTCTCGCGGATGAAATTCTCGGCCCGGTTTGGGATGCGGCGAGCATTCAGGCGGTGAAGGATTTCAACGCCTCGCGCACGGCTTTTATTCGGACGCTGATTCCGCGCTCGATCTCCGGCGTCGCGGCTCAGACGACCGCCGGCGCGGCGCTCACCGTGACGAGCGGCTATCCCAGATCGACGGCATCGACATGCAGACTTACCGGCAAGACCGACTGCGTCCGCACGGTGTCAGTGAAGGTCAATGGACTCGCTGCGACTTATACTCCCTGGCAGATTACGGATGTGCCCACGTTCGCCACCAGCAATGGCGACTGGGTGGTGAACAACCTGCCGCTCTCCCCGGGCGTGAATCGCCTGAGAATTCAGGCTTTCGACGGTGCCAATGCGGAGATCGAACAGAGCTTTTTTGATGTGTGGTTTGATGACGGCAGTGTTGCCAGTGTCTCCGGAGCGATCGCGGCGAATACCACCTGGACCGCCGCCGGGGGACCCTATCAAGTTACCGCGAATCTGACGGTCAACAGCGGGACCACGCTCACCATTCAGCCAGGAACGTCCGTCTATCTCAACAGTGGCGTCACCATGACGGTCGCCGCCGGCGGGCGCATTGTCGCTGAGGGTTCCGAGAGTCAGCCGATCCGCTTCACCCGGGCTCCTGGTGGGACGGGGAATGGAGGCACGATCACGATCAATGGTCAGGCAGGTGCTCCGGAGACGCACTTTTATTACACCTTTTTCGAATTTGGCGGTGATCCGGCGGTGGTTTGCGAAGGCAATTCCAATGTCATTCTCGATCACTGCGAATGGCTGCGTAATGATGTGAGCTACCTGCACCTCGACGGTGGTTCGTTCATCGTGAGCAACTGCATTTTCCCCGCCTCTGCCCCCGGTGCTTATTTCGAGGGCGTCCACGGGAATGCAACGCCCCCCGCCGGAGGCCGGGCGATCATCCGCGACTCG
>DATAIE010000702.1:0-6595 GCA_036262875.1 Verrucomicrobiales bacterium | reverse complement strand
TCGGCGTGGTGCACAAGGAGAAGTTCAAGGAGCTGTTCCTCTCCGTGGACGTGCTAACTCTTTCCGCAACGCCCATTCCGCGCACGCTTTACATGGCTCTGATGGGTGTGCGCGACATGAGCACCATCGACACGCCGCCCGCCAACCGCACGCCGGTGGAAACCGTAATCTGCGGATATGACGAGCGCGTCATCAAGAGGGCCGTCGAGCGAGAGTTGAAACGCAAAGGCCAGGTGTTCTTCCTCCACAACCGCGTCGGCAGCATCGAGCGCATGGTGGATAAAATCCAGGGGCTCTCGCCGCCGGGCACCCGCATCGAGGCCGGGCACGGTCAGATGGAGGAGGGCGTGCTGGAGGAGGTCATGCAGCGTTTCGTGTCGGGCCAGACGGACATCCTCGTTTGCACCACCATCATCGAAAGCGGCATCGATATCCCGAACGCCAACACCATTATCATTGACCGCGCGGACCGGTTCGGGCTCGCGGATCTCTATCAGCTTCGCGGACGCGTAGGCCGGGCCGGGCACAAGGCCTATGCCTATCTGATGATTCCCCGCAGCGAGATGACCTCCGGCGATGCCCGGAAGCGCATCAACGCCATGAAACAATACACCGCCCTGGGCAGCGGTTTCAAAATCGCCATGCGCGACCTCGAAATCCGCGGCGCGGGCAATCTCCTCGGCACCCAGCAGAGCGGTCACATCGTCGCGGTGGGCTTCGATCTCTACTGTCAGATGCTCAAGGCCAGCGTGAACAAATTGCAGGGGAAACGCACGCCCGGCCGTGTCGAAATGCTGATGACCGTCGATTTCATCGCTTTCAGCGAGGCCGAGCTGCTCAAATCCGCAGGGCGGAAGATCCCCGCCTTCATTCCCGAAAGCTACATCACCGAAGCGAGCCAGCGCATCCCGGCCTACCGTCAGCTCGCAGAACTCACGACCATCCGGGAACTCCAGGATCTCATTAAAATCTGGCGCGACCGTTTCGGACGCCTCCCGGAGGAAGTGGACACCCTGCTCCGCTGTACCGAGTTAAAGCTGCAGGCTCACCGGGCGGGATGCAGCAGCGTGGAGATTAAAGAAAACAAGCTGATGCTGATGCGAAACGGCGATTACATCCTTCCGGGAGGCAAATTTCCCCGTCTCAGAGAAAAATCCCCTCCGCAGGAGCGTCTGTTGGAAGCTGTCAATCTGGTACGGCAGTTGTAGGCCCGGATAGACGGCCCTGCCAAACTGTGCTCCATTGTCAGGTCTTTCCCCTTTTCACCATGTCAGATGACCGCCCCACTCTCCGGGAACCGGCCCCGCCCGGCCCTTCCATGCTGACGGTGCTGGTCTCCATTAGCGTGGGTGCCTTCCTCCTGCGGCTCTTTGCGGTGCCTTCACTGGTCCCGCCGGGAGCCCTGGGCCTTGCCATCCTGCAGGAGGGACAATGGTGGTCGATCTTCACGCACATTTTCACCCATCTCGATGTGTGGCATTTGTTGTCCAACATGCTGATTCTCGTCCTTGCGGGCCGCGCCGTGGAGCGGGATGCGGGCCCGCAGCACTTCGTGTATCTCTTTCTGGCCAGTGCATGGGCGGGCGCGGCTCTGAGTATGTGCTTTCATCCGGATGCGGTCATCATCGGAGCCAGCGGCGGAGTGATGGGAGTGATCGGCGCGTTTGCCGCGCTCCATCCCCACTATGACCTCATGCGCCCGCTGCGCCGCTTCACCCCGCTGCGCCTGAAAGCGAAGCACCTGTTCCCGGGTATGCTCACGGCCTTCGTGGGGCTGGAGATCGCCGCCCGTTTGATCGGAAACGTCTATGGTCAGGCCAGCGTTGCCGAGGCGCATCTCGTCCATGCCGGTGGATTGGTGGCCGGGTGGTTGTATGGCCGCCGCCTTGCCGCGGAAAGCCGCTTCCGGGAGGAGTGGCATGACTTCTTTCCTCAGGGGCTGCGCCGGCGCTCCCGCGAAAGCCAGACCGGAGCCTTGCCCGTCGCCGCCGGATTTCTCCCGGAACAGAGTGAGACCGAGCAGGCCGCCCCGGCCAAAGAGCTGAGCGACAGCGAGTTCCTCCACGAGCGAGTGGACCCGGTGCTGGAAAAACTCTATGCCAGCGGTGCCGACAAGCTCACCCAGGAGGAACGCGCCATTCTGGAGGAGGCTTCGCGGCGGTTTTCCCGCCTCCGTAAATGAAAGAGTGCCTTCCGTCGGGAGTGCGCCGGGCGATATTTAGCGTGGACGAAGGGAAAATGGCGGGTATTAACCGCGATTTGGCGACTTCAGGTAAGAATCCTGCTTCCCTCGACCCCTCTGCCCCGTTTTCAATCCAACGATGAATATCAGAATTCTCCCCCTTCTAACCGCTGCCGGCGCCTCCTTTTCACTCAGTTCCTGCCAATTTCCCAGTTTCGGGGGACAACCGCCTTTCGCTCAAAACCTCCCGCCGGGGGTAGTGAGGTCTGCGGACGGCACGCTCGTTCTCGATCCGCGCCACGCACCTCAGGGAAGCGTGCTGCCGCAGGGGCAGGCCCCTGCACCGAAGGACGTCATCAGCTACTGGAGCGGCGAACAGGGGAACGGACCTCCCCGCATCCGCATCGTCCTCAGCGAGCAAACCGCCTACTTTTTCCGCGGCAGCGTCCTCGTCGGCAAATCATGGCTCAGCACCGGGAATGAAACGCACCGCACGCCCACCGGCAGCTTCCGCATCCTTCAAAAGGACAAATTGCACAAGAGCAGCCGGTACGGAGTGTTCGCCGACAGCCAGGGGAACGTCATCGACGGCGATGTGGACATCAAAAAAGACCCGGTTCCCAAAGGCCTTCACTACGAGGGAGCCAACATGATGAACTTCATGCGCCTGACGAACGAAGGCGTAGGCATGCACGCGGGCTTCCTCCCGGGCTATGCCGCCAGCCACGGGTGCATCCGGATGCCCCAGCACATGTCGGAACACTTCTTCTCCAACGTGACCGAAGGCACGCCGGTTACCATCGTTCCTTAGCGGCCTGCGCCGCCCCCCCGTCAGGGAGGCAGCAGCAGTTCCACTTGATAGAACGACCGGGTTCCCGCTCCCGCCGGGACCGGGAAACTGGCCGTCACCGTCCCGGACGTTGCCGGCGCGTAAATCTGCCCCGCGACCGGCGTCCAGGTGGAAAGGCTGGTGGAATAGCGAACGCGATACAGATGATTCGCCTGTGCAGGCCATGAGATGTTAACCTGTGACGACGGCTGCACGCTCGCCGACGTGATGGTGAGAACGGAAGCCGATGACCGCGGATTGGTCCCCGCGAGATATTCCATGCGGTTCGTCCAGCCGTCTTTGTCGAGATCGCCTGTGGCATCGTTCACGGCGGGATTGAGACCGTTCGCAGTTTCCCAGGCATCCGGCATCTTATCGCCGTCCGTATCGACCAGCGGGGCGGTCACATCGAAGGATGCCGACTGGCCGGTATGGGACTGGCCGTCTGAGGCCACCAGGCGCACGCCGGTGGCCGGGGGGGTGACACTCAAAAAACCGGTGAACACGCCATTGGAGAAAGTGACAGTGGACGGCGCGACCGTAACCGCCGCACCCAAATTCCAGGGAACCGTCAGTCCGGTATTGGTCACGCCCCAGGAAGTGGCATTGGCCGCGAAAATCCAGTCGGCAGCCGTATTGTTGTCGCTGCTTCCGGTGCGCTGCCAGGAATTGGCATTCGTTGCCGCACGCGAACCGGCGGGAGCGCCATTGCCCGACCATTGGCCGGCCAGGGTGATCGTCTTGCTGTTTACCGTGACGCTGAGGGCTCCGAGTTCAGCCGCCGTCCAGCCCCATGCGAAGAAGTCCTTCAGTTTGGTCGTCCCGTCGAAAAGCATCAGCCAGCCCCTGTTCAATCCCACTGTCCACGAAATCGTATTCCCGAAATAAAGACGCCCGGAGGTATTCAATTCAGAAACCCGCAGCGTTTGCCCCGGATCCACGGAGGCGGGCAACGGCCACATAGTGGTGTTCATGGAAGTAATCGCATCGCTGTGCCCCACCACCACGAACCACCCGGTCGTATCGACCGGCGAATTGCCGGTATTTTGCAGTTCGAACTCATCCTCGTTTTCGTCCGTCACCTCCGTAATGACGACCGTGGAGTTGTTGATCCCGCCGCCGGTGGCGCTGCCGGTGACAGAAACGGCACCGTTGTAGGTTTCCACCGGGCGGTTCTGAGCATCGCGCGCGGTCATCCAAACGGGGAACAGCACTCCGGATTCCGCGATGGAGGGAACGAATTCCCAGGAGAAGTGATCCAGCGGTCCGCTGTTGGTAACCGTCAGCACCAGTGTCTTCGTGTCTGTGCCGGCGGTATTCGCGGCATTGAGGCTCACGTTGAACACGCCGGTCTGTGTCGGTGTGCCGCTGATGGCACCCGTCGTAGGATTGATGCTCAGGCCCGCCGGAAGCCCGGTGGCTCCGAACTGTGAGGGAGCCTGAGAGGCGGTGATCTGATAACTGAAAGCGCCGCCTTTGACGCTGGAAACCGCGAGAGAACTGTTGATGGCCGGAGCGGCCTCACTGCCGGGAGTGCCGTCCGGCGCGGGCGAGGCTTTCCAGCTTTCGCGCTCATTCCAGTCCCGGGGCGCGGTGCCTGTTTTGTCCACGATGGTGAGGGAATAACCGCTGGAAAAGGTAAGGGGCTCCCAGGTGGTCTTGTATTCGAAATTGAGGATGGCCACATTCCACGGAGCAGGCAGGGACAGAGTGAGCGTCTCCCCGCTGTTGTCGAGAGCACCGCTGTACTGGCCCGGAGCGAGAACCGGACCGGCGATGGGAAACCGCGTCAGCAAAGTGGCGCGGTTGCGGGCCACCACCGTGTATGCTCCGGCTCCAAGGCTCGTGCCGGCCGGGAAGGTGTAGTCGATGCCGCTCGTAAACCGCACGCCGGACAAATCCAGCGCTGCGGCGCCGGTATTGTAGAGTTCCACGAACTCATAATCATTGCCGCCATTGGGCTTGTACATGACCTCCGTGATGCGCAGGTTGTCGAGGAGAGCCTGATACGCCGCGGGCAGGGAGCCGTTGGCTAGGCCCGGGCTGGGCACCGGGAAAGTGACATACAGCGGGCCGCCATCCGGACTCCGCCCGGTGGACTGATCCCGCGGCTGGGACGCCGTATCCACGCGATCCACCACGGTGCCGTTTGCCCCGATCAGCGCGAGCCATCCGAACGTGCTGTCCATGGAAAACGGCAGTTCCAGCGGGTTACCGGGAGAGGCGTTCTTACCCTTCGCTTTGAACGCAAGGAATCCGTTAGGTCCGATGAAACTCAGCGGTGGCAAAGTGTGCTTCGCGGGGTCGTTGACGAAGTTATCCGTAATCATCATCCCGCCCATGGGCACCGGCTGCGCGGCGGGATTGAAAATCTCGGCAAAGTCATCGTCGAAGCGGAAGTCCGGATTGGCCAGCCACTCGTTGATGATCAAACCACCCGGAGCGCCCAGCGTGGCAACTGCGGTATTGGCTGCTCCGATGGTCGGCGTGCACAGCGCCCAGGTGGTCAGGTTCGCCCCCGTGCGTCCGATGGAAAAGTCCGTGGCCTGCGGGCCGAACACCACTGAGTCCAGGAGCACCTGATTGTTAGCCGCCGTGTCGTAAAGATACACCGCATCACCGCCTTGATCGAGTTGGAAGCCGGTGTGCAGGCCGGGGTTGGCGAAATTACTGTCGGCGATCATGACCAGAAACTGGCCGGCGGGAAGCGTCGTATTGGCACCAAAAACGAATTTCGTGCGCTGCCCCGGGTCGTCACTGAGGGACTTGCCGCTGAGATCGATAGTCGTCGCGCCTGTGTTGCGCAGTTCGATGACATCCGGATACAGGCCGTTGTTGAGGTACGCCGCGGTGTTGGACGCGAGCACTTCCGAAATGATCAGGGCTCCGTGAGCCTGGGTGACAGTGGAGGCGGCGGTCGCCGCCGGAGGAGTGGTCGCCCCGCTGCCGATGAGATTCAGCAGGTTCGTCCTCCGGGTGTTCATGAAGTTTTTGATGTCGGTGCGGATATTGGCGGGAGCCCAGCCCGTGAGGTGATTGTCCACGAAGGCATAAAACGGGGGGTTGGGAGACGCTGACGTGTCTGTGTTGAACAGTGTGCCGCACAACTCCCGGATATTGTTAAGATAGGCCGTCCGGAACGCCGCATTCCCTGGGGTATTGGTATTGCCGATCAACGGCAGCAGCGGTTCAAAAACAGAACTCTCCTCTGTCATGTCGTAGAGTCCGTGACTGGAGGTATCGTCTCCTTTGCCGAGGATGGTATCGAGGTCGTTCGGCAACAGTTGCATCCGGCGCTGGCCGCCCGGCGAAGGAACGAAATAGGCGGCGTAGTCATCATCCTGACCGTTCGAGATGTTCGTCTCGTTGTCGTTGAGAAGCGTCATGACCGCAAACCACCGGGCCCACTGCGTGAGATCGGCCACGGTCTCGAGGGTCTCTATTTCGTCTGACGTAAACGGAGTGCCGTTCCAGCTCCCGCCGGCGACATCGTTGGTGGGGGCATTCGGAAAGTGAGGCGCGCTGGTGGTCTGCCAGGTTCCAAAAAAGCCTTTCAAGTCGCTCCAGTCATTGGCCGAGCTGTT
>DATAIE010000701.1:0-1618 GCA_036262875.1 Verrucomicrobiales bacterium | reverse complement strand
TCGAACTGGACCCGAGGTCCTCGCCGGAAATTGTAAGCTCGACATCCTCTTCGCCGTCGGCGACTGCAGCGTTCACGATGGTCAACGTTCCGTTCTGCACCTCACCCGCAAACCGTTGGCGGGCCGAATTCGCAAGCATGGGATTCGCCTCGATCGCGACGACTTTGTACCCCAGGTCCAGATAGTACTTGGTATCTGAGGCATCATACATCCCCACGTCAAAAACCAGTTGCTGCCGGGAAGCCGTCTTTGTTCCATTCTCGTTCATTGAATCGCTTTTAAAGGAAGGTGGTTTGATGATGGTTTCTCTTTCTCACCGGGCAGGGATCAGAGTGACTCGAACAGCGAATGAAGCCGCCCGGCAAACGCCGGCAGTTGATAATAGCTCTCGCAAAGCCTTCTCCCCGCTTCTCCCATCTCTTTTGCTTTGTCAGGATTTTCCATGATCCAGGTCATCGCTTCGGCAAGGGCCACCGGATCACCGGGCGGAACAAACAAACCACAGCCGGTTTTTTCCACATCCAGTTCCGCGGGCATGGCACCGGTGCGGGTGACGATCAATGGACGGCCAAGCGCCATTCCCTCCAGCATATTGGTGAATCCGTTGGCGGTTTTTTCCTCCGGATCGGGTTTTATGATCACCAGGGAAGCGGCTGCATAGGCGTAGTGATCGGTGATGAGATCGCGGGTGGTGAATTTCTTCGTGCGCTCGGTAAGCCAGCCCGCTCCGCCATCGCGCACATCGGCATTGGGAGGCCACTGCAGCCCTGGTTGCAGGCCGGGACAAACCACGCGAAAGGGCACCTTCGCCAGCGTCGCCGCCTGACACTGGGTTTCAAAATCACGGTTGGCGATACCGCAGGAGAAGATGAACTGAGGATCGTATGGCAAACGCGGATAAAAAGCCGGGTCCACGCCCCACCCCACCCGGACCACCTTTGCCCGCGGCGCCATTTTCGCAGCCTGATCCGCCGCAGCCGGTGTCAGCGCGGCAATCCCGTCATGCGTTTTCGCAAAGTCCAGCTCCTCCCGGGCATATGTCAGTGAAACCAGCCGGCGCTTCAGGAGGCCGAGGCGTTTGAAAAAAGGCAGCCAGTAGAGGAGCGTGTGGCCGCAAAAAATGAGGTCCTCCCGGCCCAGCCAGTGACGCGCCGTCTTCAGCATCGGCAGGTCGTGAGGAAAGGCTTTCCGGTACCCGCCGAAATGATTCAGAGGTTCAGTAATGGCCACTTCATAGCCCATCCTGACCAGGTCCATCATCCCCCAGAGCAGGTGGGGTCCGTCATTGCCCTCCTTGAGTCGATTCCAGTATTCGGGCCCGCCGTGCGAATTGATATAAAGAATGCGTCTCCGCGGTTTTCCCTCAGCGGGAGAAAGAATCACCATTCCGCCCTCCTCCCGTTCCAGGACGCCACGGGCCGGAGCATACACGGGTTCATCTATCAATGTTGTTTCCATCAGATCTGGCAGCGGTATTCCATTTTTCAGACGCACTTCATTCGGGGAACGTCTATTCTTTCGAGACGGCGACGTGGTGTCCGTGAGTCTTCAGAAGCGAGTGGCGGCGGGCGACATTGAGATCGAACGCGACCATCTCTGTGCACATCTGCTCGACAGT
>DATAIE010000700.1:0-9392 GCA_036262875.1 Verrucomicrobiales bacterium | reverse complement strand
TGCCGCGGAGAGCTGTCTCGAACAGAAAGGAATCCCGCTGGCGGTCCTGCGGCTGGGTATCCAGCCAGTCCTTGAGCAGACGCCTCACGACGGGCTGCTCGGGTTCGATGCGGCGGGCGAGCAGGATGCGCTCCACTGTATTGAGCCGGCTGTACTGCCATGGGCGGAGATATCCACTCATGTCGGCTCCGAGGAGATAGTGATCCATGAAGGTCTTGTCCCGCTTGTTCGCAAGGTAGGGCTGCACCACAGACTTGAAGAAATCCGGATCCTTCCTCGCGAGGAAGAAATGGAGTTCGTGCGAGGCGTATTTGGAATAGAGTTCGGCCTTTTTCGCGCCCTTGAGTTTCGGCCACTCCTTGAGCCATGAGAATTCGGCCAGGGTGGGATTTTTGGAGAGATTCTGCAGCAGGGCGAAAGCCGAGGCGAAGTCCCCCACCACCTGAAATGTGGCGGTCTCCGCGTCCTTGAAAGCGAAGGGCGCGTCCTTTTCGAGGAGTTTGACGTTGTCCTGGCGGCTGTAGTGCTGCTTTGGATCGAGTGCGTCGTTGAGGCGCTGATCGCGAAGCTGAAGCTTCGGCGCGGGCAGGGAGAAATCCCGTGCGGCGGCGGAGTCGCTGTCGATGGCCACGACACGGATGAACTGCCGGTCTCCCAGCGCGGCGGCATCCACAGCGACGTTGCCGTCTTTGTCAGGGCGCAGATTCCAGGCGACGGGGCCGGCGGCGGCGAGGAAGGAGAGGTCCGGTTCCATCGATACCGCAGCTTGCGCATTTTGACCGGCCGGTTTGGCAGAGGGGGCGGGCGGGGTGGCGGGCGCCCCGGCGCGTTCCGGCATCATGGCGGCGGGGTCCGTGCCGGGGGCGGCGTTTTTCTTTTCGGTGACGGTGTCCGAGATGGCCCACGGGTTCAGCAGGAGGCCCGGACGTGCCAGCAGATTGCCTGGGAAGTGTTTGGCCGCCTTGCGCTCCAGGACGTAGCGGTATTCCTCGCCGATGGTGCGGGCGCTTTGATAGAGGCTGGGCCGCCACACGACGCCGGCGGCGGAGGGCGTGGCGAAGTGATCCTCGCCCAGCGCACCGAAGGCATCGAACTGGGGCAGATACCGGGCGGCAAACACGTGCACACGCGTCTCCACGGACGGGTTTCCAATGTGGAAGACGATGACCTGCTTCTTCTCATTCTTTTCCCTCACGATGGCCTCGCCGCGAACCATGGCGGTGATGGCGAGCGGCGCGGGATTGGAAAGCTCGAAGTCCTGTGCAGCGTTGAGCAGATGGCCCGACACCAAATCGCCGGCGGCGACGCGCACGGTGGTGTGGTCCCCCGTGGGCGCTATCTCCACCACGTATTCACCGGGGGTGAGTTTGCTGATGGTGACAAAGCCGCCCTTCACCTCCGCGGAGGAGGAGACATCCCGCACAGGGTTGCCATTGCGCACCTCCAGCACGCTGACATCTCCAGGCACGGGTTCCCCGCCGCGCCACGCGAGCTGCACGGGATCGCCCGAGGCGACGTTCACGAGGGAAGGCATGCTTGCCTGGGTGCGGGGCAGATCAAAACTCCGCTGCGGGCCTGTGCCGCTGCGCACCGAGATGCTGCTGATGCTCTCCAGCCTGCCCAGCATGAGCGCGCCTTCGGCATCGGTCTTCAGGGTGGTGGTCAGCGTTTGTTTAAATTCGGGCCGTGAGAAAGTCACCACGGCCTCGCGATCTGCGCGGGGCTCGCCATTCCGGCCGAGATCGTGAATGACCCACTGACCGTCTTCATTGGAAAGATGGAGATCGTTTACGATATCCGTGACGGTGATGCCGTTGACCTTCAGGCTGTCGCCCGTCGTGAGGTGCACGGGCTGGCCGTTGATGCGGCCAGGGACATCCGCTTCAAGAGTGAAGGTGAGCGTCGAGAGCCGGTCGGGTACGGCAAAATCCACGATGGTTTCCGCCGTAGCGTCCAGCGCCTTCAGCGGAGTGACAACCGACGAGGGCACGCCCTCGAGGTTCGTCGAACTGATCGTGAGCCGCACGTTTTCCAGCGTGGCCAGGGTGCGGGGACGGCTGTTCACCAGCAGAGCGGGACGGATGGCGAGCTTTGCGGCTCTTCCCGGCAGCAGGGATTCCCGCGGCACATGAAAGCCCGCGGTGAGTTGATAGGATTCGCCCGCGATGTCGATCTTTTCGAGGGACGTAAAGCCCGCGCCGTCGCCGAGAATGACATTCTGCTGGCCCGGCTGTGTGGAGAAGGGAATGAGCACCTGGCCTTTTTCGTCGCCTTCGAAGCGGCGGCTGCCGAGTGCCGCCCAGGCGCTGGGGACGGGTTTCAGTTTTTCATCGAGGACCGTGATGCGGGTGCCCGCGATGGTCTCCTCCGCCACATAGCGCAGGCCGCCTTTGCGGATCAAGGCGCGGCTGCTCTTTCCGCCGCCGATGAATTCCACGATCCACACGCCTCGCTTTCCCTTGAGCTCAGGGAAGCTGTAGGTGCGTTTCGAGCGCAGGAGCGGGGCGTCGGCATAGTCGTGCGCCTGCTGACTGTTGGCGGTGAGGCCGTCAAGATTGAGGTCAGTGTTTACCTGTGCGTTGTTATTGCGGTGGACGTTCTCTGTGTTGATCTCATAGACCTTCACGAGAAGGCGCGGCACGTTTTTCACATACATGTCCAGAGCAACATCGTCCTCCGGTTTCCATTCCTCGCGGGATGAGGTTTCGAATTCGAGATCGGTACGGTCTTTGAGGGTTTGATAGGTTTCAGGCGGCAGGAGGGAAACCCAGCGGGAGGCGTCGTCCGCGCCGGTGGTGAGTTTCGCCTCGGCCAGCACGGCATTCAGCCACTGGTCGTTAAGCCAGGGCTGGAATTTGTCGGTGTTTTCCGCCTTCGCCAGAATGCGCAGGAGCAGATCGCGGACGAGCGCTTCATCGCTGCCGATGGGACCGGAGGACGTGAGGGCCGAGTAGTCGGCATTGAGATCGACGGCATCCTTCACGAGCGCCTCGCGGCCCCATTTTTCGTTGAGATAGGGAACGGGGCGGGGAAGCTGCAGATAGGCGAGGAGCTTTGCCTCGTCCACGATGCCGCGGCTGCGGTCATGATAGAGCCGGTGGTAAAGAATGTGGGCCTTGAGGCTGTTAAAAGCAGGGCCCAGGCGGCTGACAAAGGCCTGGAGCCGGTCGAGCCATGCTTCGCGCACGGCGGGATCGCGTCCCGCATCCTCGCCAAAAGCCGGTCGCAGCTTCCCGGCCCAGGTGGTGACGAAGGTGCTGTTTTGCAGCAGTGCCGGCCGCAGTTTCAGGAGTTCCTCCATTTGGGCAAGCGTCAGCAGGGTGTGGACTTTGAACTCGCCGAATCCGCCGGACTCCTTCGTGCCAAGCTCCGCGTTGATGATCTCCACCAGCCGTGGAAAATCGGGGCGTGTCAGCCGGCTGAGCAGCTCGCGGCGGCGTGGCTGGGTGAGTTCCACCTTGCCCTCACGGAGAATGGTGGTGAGGCCGGAATCATTCACATTAGCAAAGGCCTCCGTGCCGCGCAGCGCCTGAGCCAGAAAGGCATCCCACGAGATGAGGGCGGGATCGAGCTTTGTGGCGAGGTCGGGCCGGGCATCGGGCGTGATGCGCTGGTAATTGTAGGAAATGTTCAGTTTCGAGCGCAGGGTTTCCAGTGCCTTCTGCGGGTCCTTGCCGTAGTCGATGAGTGCCTGCCGGTTCAGGATTTCCTCTCTGCGCGGGCGGGTGCCGGTGAAGCGCTCGCTCCATTCCTTGAGGATGGCCTGCATCTCCGCGGTTTTGCCCTGATTTTGATAGTGCAGGGCGTGATAGTAATAGTAATCCTCAGTGCCGGGGATCAGTTCCTTGAGCGCAGCATCGCGATCAGCGGCGAGCGCGAACTTTTCAAGGTAGCTGGTCTGCTGCGCCGGCAGCAGGGCGGGCATGGACGCCAGCAGCAGCGGTGCGATGATTCCAGGGAGGGTCCTGATGGTGAACGGGGCTTTCATGGGCATGGGAATGGCAGGGATGAATGAATTGGCTGAATGGTGCCGATGATACATTCACCCCGCGGCCTGCCCAGGAATGAGGTGTAAAGATTGTGTCATGGAACCCCGTTCCGGCTGGCGAATCGCGCTTGCCGGGGGGAAGCGGGCGGGCTTTAGCACGGCTCCCGTTTATCTACATACTCCCATGATCGATCAACTTCAGTCTCTCCATGATGCGGCACTCGCCGAAATCGCAGGTGTGCGCGATGACGCGGCGCTGGAGGAGTTTCGCATCAAGTATCTGGGGAAAAAGGGCAGTGTGACAGCGCTGAGCGCCGGCATGCGGGATGTGGCTCCGGATCAGCGGGCGGCGGTGGGAGCGAAATTCAACGAGGTGCGCAACAGCATCACGGCGGCGCTGGATGAGAAGAAGGCGGCTCTCGTGGCGGCGCAGGATGCGAAGGCGGCGGAGGGCGTGGACATGACGCTGCCGGGCCGGCCGGCGCCGCGGGGCGGACTGCATCCCATGACGCAGGTGCTGGACCGGGCGGTGCGCATTCTGCGGCGCATGGGGTTTGCGCTCGCGACCGGGCCGGAAGTGGAAACGGAGTGGCATTGTTTTGATGCGCTGAATACGCCGGCGGATCACCCGGCACGGAATGAAAGCGACACGTTCTATTTTGACAGCGGCCTGCTGCTGCGGACGCACACCAGCAGTGTGCAGGTGCGCACCATGCAGGCCACGCCGCCGCCGGTGCGGATCATCGCGCCGGGCAGCGCCTTCCGCCGGGATGAGATCGATGCGACGCACCTCAGCGCGTTCAATCAACTGGAAGGCCTCTATGTGGCGGAGCAGGTGAGCCTGGCGGACCTGAAGGGCACGCTGGAGTATTTCTTCCGCGCCCTTTTCGGGACGAACACGGAGATTCGTTTTCGTCCGCACTTCTTTCCCTTTACCGAGCCGAGCTATGAGGTGGATGTGAAACTTTCCCCCAAAGGGCAAACCCCGCGCTGGGTGGAAATCCTGGGCTGCGGGATGGTGGACCCGGCGGTCTTTGCCGAAATCTGCAAGGCCCGCGGGGATGAGGTGTATCACCCTGACAAAGTAACCGGCTTCGCCTTTGGCATGGGCTTGGAGCGCCTGGCGATGATTCAGTGGGGGCTCCCGGATATCCGGCACCTCATTGAGAATGACGTGCGGTTTTTGGAGCAGTTTGCGTAACGGGGCCTGGGCGGATAAGGCGTCCACCCGGTTCACTCCGCAGCGGGGCCATACACCGCCTCCACCGCCAGTTCCGGCTTCTCTCCCGGCTGAATATTGAACATCGCCAGTTCCAGCTTGCCGTCGGAGGGCCTGATCAGTGTTTGCCATCCCCAGTCCGGTCCAGGCGGGGCAGGGTAGTGGCCGAGGAGGGAAAGCTCATCATCCCCTGCCGTGCCCGTGCAGATCAATCCATACTCCGACATGTGCCAGGTATCGATCCAGTGAGCGTGCAGCACCCCGCTTTTCGGGAGACTCAGAATCATCTCCCCCTCCTGCGGTTCCCCCTGATACTCCCAGGTGTAACTCACCCGCAGAAATCCCCCGAGCAAAATGGGCGTCACGGTCAGCGTGCTCGCTGAGTTCAGCGCCTGTCCCGAAAACGGATCCTGCAGCGTACTGGTGCCAGCCCACGCCCCGGCACAGGCGCTAAGTTTGTCGAACGCGTTCATAAGGAAGGGAATGGATAGAAGTCCCGGCGCAGAACGCAATTTTGTTTTCTGGAGCGCAGACATTCTGCCTCCTCAAATCTCCCCTTCCTCCGCTCCCTCCTTGTAACCCTTCCTCCCTCCTCACCTTTCCCGTAGCCATGAAATCCGGATTTTCGGGGTTTCCTCCCGCAGCGAACCGGTCATTTATTTTAGCGCCGATATGCCTGTGCTGTTCCCCTCTCTCCGATTTTGCCTGCCGCTGCTTCTGTGTCCGCTGGCCGTGAGGGCTGACCCGCAGCGGTTTGAAAAAGCACCGCACGACTACTGGAAGCGGCCTCTGAGCGATCCCTTCACCGTCTGGCTCGGCAAGGTCTCGAAAGGCGAGGCCCAGATGCCTGCGGGGGATGAAATCACCGTCATGCGGGGACTGCTGAAGGAATTCAGCGTTCCCGTGTCCTCCCAGATGATCGTCTATTCGGCCACCAGCCGGCAGGCTATCATTTCCCCCTACCGCCCGAGAGCGTTGTATTTCACCGACGAACTCTACATTGGCTATGTGCCGGGAGGCCGCATCGAGGTGGCATCCATCGATCCTCAGGCCGGCCCGGTGTTTCATATCTTCGACTTCCCGCGCAGCGAGCGGGCCACCGTGCGGGCGGACCGCAGCACGCGCTGCATGGAGTGCCACGCGGGTTTTGACAATCACGAGATTCCCAAACTCGTCATCGATTCCGTGATCGTGAACCGTCAGGGCGGCGCCCTCGAAACGTGGCGCACCGAAAAATCCGGGCACGATGTCCCCCTCTCCGAGCGCTTCGGCGGCTGGCACCTCACGGGCGCGGCGAGCCTCGGGGTGAACCACGGGAACACGCTGGGCCAAATGAACCAGGGGAAACTGACCGTGCTGGACAATCCGCCGGGCCGTCTCTTCAGCCTCGACCGCTATCCGCTCCCGACGAGCGATATCCTGCCGCAACTGATGCACGACCACCAGGCGGGGTTCATCAATTTGCTCACCGAGGCCATCTATAAGGTGCGGGAACTCACCACGCCGGAACACGGCGCCCTCACGCCTGCGGACGAAAAGGAACTCGACCGCCACGCCGCGGACATCACCGCCTACATGCTCTTCCAAAAGGAGGCCAAACTCCCGCCCTCCGGCATCACCGGCGATCCGGGCTTCATCCGCGACTTCCGCGAAAACCGCAAGGCGATCGCGGGCGATCACTCGCTGAAAGAGTTTGATCTCAAGACGCGGCTGATGCGCTACCGCTGCACTTACATGATCTACACGAACTATTGGGCGAATCTCCCGGCACTCGTCAAAGACCGCTGCTGGCAGCGGCTGAAAGTGCTGCTGGGTCCGGATGGCACCTCCGGTACCGCACCCTGGCTGCCCTCCGTGGAGCGCGCCGCCATTCGAAAAATCCTGGGCGGCACGCTGGAGGAAAGCCCGAAGGAGTGGAAGTGAGAGGAGCAAGCCTAACCATTTTATGAAACCCGGCCCTGCCTTGTCGCGACGTGAATTTGTGACCCGCACCGTTCTGGCAGCGAGCCTGCCGCTGGCCATTGCCCGTGCGGAGGACAAGACGGAGAAGCCCGTGCGCCACCGGTTTCTCTGCTGTGACTACCAGGGGAACAAGGTGGCGATCGTGGCCGCCGACGGATCGGTGGAATGGGAATATGCCGCCCAAACCCCGCAGGACTGCTGGATGTTGCCGGACGGGAACGTGCTTTTTTGTTATACATCCGGTGCCAAAGAGGTGTCCCGCGACAAGCAGGTGGTGTGGGAATACAAGGCCCCGCCGCAGGCGCAGTGTCACTCCTGCCAGCCGCTGCCGGATGGTCGTGTGCTCATCGCGGAATGCGGGATGAGCCGCGTGGTGGAGGCCGGGCGCGACGGCAAAGTGGCGAAGGAGATCAAGGTGGCGTCGCAGGCAAAGAACATGGGCCACCAGTTCCGCGGCACCCGGAAAACGGCGGACGGCCATTACTGGATTTGCCTGATGGACGAGAGGAAAATCGTGGAGCTTTCGCCGGAGGGTACGCTGATCCGTGAAATCCCCGTGGACGGCGATCCGCATGCGGCCATCAAACTCCCGAACGGCCACCTGCTCGTGACGCTGGGGCCCGCCCGCCGCGTGATCGAACTGGACGCGAATCTAAAAACCGTCTGGGAACTGGGTGAGAAGGAGGCCTCGGGGAATCCGCTGCGTCTCCCCGCCGGTTGTGTGCGCCTTCCTAACGGGAACACGCTGGTGTGCAATTATCTGCCAGGGGAATACATGGGGAAACAGCCGCAGGCATTCGAAGTGACGCCGGAGAAAAAGGTGGTATGGGAATTCGCTGACCACGCGCGGTTCAAGACCGTGAATCAGATTTACCTTTTGGATGACCCGAAGGGTCCCATCCTCCGGTAAGGTTTCACCGGCCCGCCGTTACTTCAAACTCCACGCGCGCAAAAGCGCGGCGGCCGTCCGGCCACTGAGCTTCCGCTTCAATCCACGCAGCCCCGGTCGCAGGAGAACAGGTGTAAGTTTTCCCAAAAACCGGCTCCATGCCCGCCGATTCCCAGACAATGCGCGCGTTCGCCGTATCCAGGCCCTCCACCTCCAGCCGCACTGCAACCGGGACTCCGGCGGCAACTCTCGCAGGCACTCCCGTGATTAATGCCTTCGCCGCCCGCCACGGTTGCGTCTTAAGCGGCGTGCGCGCCATGAGACCCGCCAGTCCCGCAAGCGCCCGTGCCTGGTTTACCGCCACGAATTCCGTCGTCACATTGAAGCTGTCCGCCCACCGGTCATAAAAAGGATAGGGATGGTCCCGGTCGCCATCCGATGGAAATGTCAGGGTTCCCAATTCTTTTTTGTAGGGCTCCAAATACATGAATCCCTCCTGCATATTACCAATCGGGATGCCGGAGGGCGGCAGCACCCGCGAGTCGTTCAGCGCATACTGGTGGACGATCTCCCGCTGCCGCTTCCAGCCAAGGCCGGTCAGGAAATTAACATTGTTAGGATTGGTTCCGCCCTCATAGTTCAGATTCGAAAGCATCGCCGGAAGCGCCGCAGTGTCCGGCTGAAGGACATCCCCGGTTAAGATATCGAAAAGCGCATCGCTCGAAAAATACCAGCCCGCTGTGCGGAACCGCTTTGAGACGTCCGGGAAGCTGGTCCCATAGGCGCTCGCCGCCGCCCACTTACGCTGCTCCGCCGCCCATGCCAGAATTTCTGCCCTGCATTTCTGAAGGTGAGCGGTATTCAGTTTCGCCGCCGCCACCCGGCCGGAGGCTGCAGCAAACGCATAGCTCCGGATGGCGCACCCGCAGGACTCGAACAGCCGCACCCACGACCACTTCTTCATCGCAGGGCTCACCGGGTCGAATTCCGCCACCAGCTTTTGATGGATGGACTCGTCGCCGGTTGCGAGGAACATTTCGGTGGCCGCCCAGGCGAGTTCATCATCATGCATGAAGGTGTCCCCGTAATGCGTGATCTTTTGATAGGATCCGTCGCGCCCGTTCTTCGCGATGGCATTTTGGAGGAATGCCCAGCCTTTGCGCGCGCGCTCCAGATAGAGCGCCGCCGGGCCGGGAAACTGCCGTTTGAAGAGAGGTGATGAGGCCGTCTGGGCGAGCGCTGCCACAGCGGCGGCCGTCGCCGCCGTATTTTTGGGAGAGACCACCTGCGGGTCGCCCTTGTCAGGAAGGACGTTGTTTTCATACGCCCGCTCG